>JBEGUP010000018.1:0-13930 GCA_041178825.1 Pseudomonadota bacterium
AGCCACCAAGCGGCTGCGTTGCACCTCGGTGCCGCCCAGCATCGCTCCCCAAGACTGGTGGGTAATACTCAATGCACTGTAGGCGGCATAAGTGATGAGCAGCGTTACCGCTGCCCAAGCAATCAGCATGGTTTGCTGTTGTTGAACTATTAGCGGCGGGAAGAACAGCAGCACAAAACCAGCTGCTAGAAACACACCAGCAATTGCCCCAAAAACCAAGACCGCTTTGGCAGAACGGGCAAAAAGCTTGTCGCTGAGTTTGCCCAATAGCGGATCAATAAACGCGTCGAACAAGCGTGCAAATAGCCAAACGCCAGCGGCAAACCCAGCAAACCATAGCGCCAGCCGTTGCTTGCGCTGAAAGCACCTGCATCGGTCGTGTGGTTTGCTGAGGTATCAGTCATCACAAGTTCGCCTTGCCTAAAAGCGCTAACCTGAGCTTGGGTTCTGAGGTTTTGGGAGACAGCCAAATGCCGAAAAACTGCCTTGAAAAATCAGGATCACGAACTTCGCCACTGCGTTTGCCGTTGTGCCAAAAAGTGACGCCAGAGCCTGGTTTATGAACGCCCACAATGCGGTCGCCCTTTTTGACATTGGGGAAGGCCTCGCTCAGGGTTTTGACCCAAAGAGCCACTTTTTGATCAGACACGGGTTCTATGCGCTGCATTTCTTCGATGGAACGTTTGGCAATATCTATAGCGGTAAAGTTGCGCAAATAATGCAGTTCAAGCGCGAAGTTGTGGTTTTCAAACGCCAAGCCTTTGAAGCTGGGCGTTGCCCAAAGACTGGATTCGTAAACTTCTAAGCCGAAGAAGGTGAGTTTGCCTTTGCCAACCAATTCGACGGATGGCAAGGTGCTTGCAAGTTCGGACGGCAATGCAGTCTCTGCTGATTGGTTAGCGATTGCGAAGCTGGAGACGCCAGTAGCGATGCAAAACGCGATTGCAGCCATGGATTCCCGCCTGCGCGGGAATGACGGCATGTCAGTAGACGAAATATCTGTGACTGAGTAATTTCGCTTCATATCTTTTGCAATGTGAACTGCACCACATCGGTATTTTTCTTGGCAAATGCAGCTTCACAATAAGCCAAATAAAACTCCCAAATGCGGATGAAGCGTTCGTCAAAGCCGAGTTTCAAAACCTGCTGCTTTTCTGCCAAAAACTTGTCGCGCCACAGCTTCAGTGTGTAGGCGTAGTCCATGCCAAAGGCAAACTCGTCAACGACTTTGAATCCCGCTAAATTGGCTTGGCGCTTGAACTCGCGCGGGCAGGGCAGGCAGCCACCCGGGAAGATGTATTGCTGGATAAAGTCGGTGGATCCCACATAGCGGTCAAACAAAGCATCGTCAATCACAATGCTTTGAATACAGACTTTGCCATTGGGTTTGAGCAGTCTGTGAATCGTTTTGAAGTATTCTGGCCAATAGGCTTGACCGACGGCCTCTATCATTTCTATGGACACAATGGCGTCGAAAGGCGCGTCGTTTGTCGTGACCCCAATGTCGCGGTAGTCTTGCAGGCGCAAGTCTGCTTGAGTCGACATACCAAATTTTTGCATTCTTTTTTTAGCAAAAGATAATTGTTCTGTACTTAGGGTAACGCCTACAAGGCTGGCATTGAAGTCAACCGTAGCTTTCTCCGCTAACGCACCCCAGCCACAACCAATTTCTAGCACGCGGTCGCCAGCTTTCACGTTAGTCATGTTCAAAGCGCGACGCACTTTGGCGTGTTGGGCTTGCACCATGCCATCGTAGCTGCTGTGATCCATGCCTTTTTCGAACAGTGCGGATGAATAATTTTTGGTATTGTCTAACCACAGCTCGTAAAAGGCATTGCCCAAGTCGTAATGGGCGTGTATGTTTTTCTTGCTGTTGGTTTTTGAGTTACGGTTCAGCAGGTGTTTGATGCGAAACAACAAACGCCCAGCCCAAGTGCCGTAGATGGCGTCATCAATCACTGCGCGGTTGCTGATGAAGACTTTGATCAAATCCGTCAAACTGGGTGTTGACCAATCGCCAGCAATGTAGGTTTCGGCAAAACCGATGTCGCCAGATTTCAAAGCGGCTGAAAACACATTCCAGTTTTTCAACTTCAATGTAGCGTGCAAAGCTTTGGCATCCTGGTCGCCAAAGCGGTGCATGCTGCCGTCGGGGAATTGTACGGTCAGCGCGTCGTAGCGGAGTTTGATCAACAGCTTGAGCGCGCTGCGAGCGGCTGCAGGCGCGTTGGCTGGGATTTCAAAGTTAGAGGCGGTTGCTGAATTCATAGCTTTAAGTTTTGCTGCGAGTGATGAATAATTCGGGTGGGGTTGGCTTGGCCACATACGCAATGCGTTTTCGCCATAGCTTGAACGCTTGCCAGTGAATGCGTGCGATGACGCCAAACGTCATCATGGGGTAGCTCCACAGTGCTTTTCGGATGCTTCGGGGAGTGATAGGTTCTAATTCACCACTCACACTGGTTTCCAGCAATGGTCCCGTGTCATCGTCGTAATCCACGCGGGCGATGGTGTTGTGGTTCGTCGTCATGAAGCGAAAGCGGTAGCTACCTTCAACATGGTTGAAAGGCGAAACGTGGAATACTTTTGTGGCAGTTTGCTCTGCGCCAAAAACAGGTTTGTCGAGCAAGTAGCAATGGCGTTCACCAAAAGTGTTGTTCACTTCAACCACAATGGCGCTCAGTGTGCCGTCTAAACGGTGGCAATACCAAAAGCTGACGGGTTTGAATGTGTAGCCCAACACGCGTGGGTAGCAGTGCAGCCAAACTTCGCCCGTTGCGTCGGCTATGCCTTCGCTATGCAGCAGCTCATCAAGCCAAGCTAACGCATCTGCGCGACCATCGCCATGGTCTTTGTCATAAAAACTCAGTGCCGCCCAGCGGTTGTGTTTAAGTGAGGTGCTCGTTTCTTTTGACAAAGACCGCATGGGCAGCATCAAAAAATACGTGGCATAAGCAAACGTATGTTCAACAGGCTTGACGCGCTTGTGCCGCACTTGGCCAAAGCCAATGTGAGGCACTGCGGTCAAGTTTATGCTGCTGCTTGCCATTGTGAGTTTTCAATAAGTTGCTTGGCTGCAGCTAAGCCAGATTTCAAGCCATCTTCATGGAAGCCATAGCCCGTCCAAGCACCGCAAAAATAGGTGTTTTGAAGGCCTTGCAAAGCTGGAATATCAGCTTGCGCTTTGATGGCAACCAAGTCAAATACTGGGTGCGCGTAGTCAAATGTGCCTAAAACGTGATGTGACGCTATCGGTTTTGTCGGGTTCAACGAGACGACGACAGGCTGCTCAAACGGAATGGGTTGTAGCTTGTTGATGAGGTAATGCAAGCAAACATTTGCGGTGTCCGACTGACGCGGGTCTGGCTGCACACGCTCGTAATTCCATGCCGCCCAAGCTGCTTGACGTTGCGGCAAAACGCGGGCATCGGTATGAAGCACAGCGGTGTTTGCTTGGTATTTGATAGCGGACAATGCTTGTGTTTCCGAATGGCTGGGCTGCTGCAGCATTGCCAAAGCTTGGTCGGAATGGGTGGCGATGATGACTTTGTCGAACTTTTCTGTACCAGCGTTCGTGATGATGTGCGCACCTCGGCTGTCGCGTGTGATGCAATGCACGGGTGTGTTGAGCCGTTTGTCAACAATATTTGCGACAATTTTCTCTACATAGTGCTTCGCACCCCCTGCCACCGTCCACCACTGCGGTCTGTCATTCACTTGCAGCAAACCGTGGTTATGACAAAACCGCACCATGGTTGCGACGGGGAATTGCAGCATTTGAGACGTTGGACAGCTCCAAATGCAGCCCAACATGGGCAGCAAATACCAATCTCTAAATTCATTGCTAAATTTATTGGCTTGTAAAAACTCTTGCAGCGGTTGCATCAGCTGCGCATCAATGTCAGATTGGGCAATGCTGGTCGCCAGCTTGTTGAAGCGCATCAGGTCGCGCAGCATGCGCCAAAAACGTGGGTTAAGCAGGTTGCTGCGTTGCGCAAACACAGTGCTCAGGTTTGAGCCACTCCACTCCAAAGTACCTTTTTCTTGCGGCACCTGCACCGAAAACGACATGTCCGATTTGGCTGTTTCAACACCAAGATCTGCAAAAAGTTTGATTAATTGCGGGTAAGTTCGTTCGTTGAATACCAAAAACCCAGTATCAATGCCGTGCGTGACAGAGCCTTGTGCTGTTGGTAAAGTGATGTCTACCGTATGCGTATGCCCGCCAAAGTAGTTTCCCGCTTCAAACAGCGTGATTTCAGCATGTCCATGCAGTGCGTGTGCTGCAGCTAAGCCAGAAATACCCGAACCAATGATGGCAATTTTTTTATCCATCTGCAGATTGTATACCTAAACGTATAAATTTATACCATTCGGTTATAAAAATACTCTCCGTGCTATTTTGTCAGGTAATATTTAACTCGTGCACACTAAAAGTGCCTGACTTAATGTCAGCAAAAAACCGCTCTAAAGTAACTTTCACGGTTCTGAAGGCGATTTCTTCCCACGGGATCTCAGCTTCGTTAAACAGTTTTGCTTCTTGGGTTTCATAACCTGGGTCAAACTGGTCGCTGGTCAGCCTGGCGCGATAAAACAAATGCACTTGGCCAACTTTAGGCACACTGATCACGCTGAAAAGTGACTGCATCTCGAACTGAGCGCCAGCTTCCTCAGTAGTTTCTCGCGCCGCTCCCTCTGATGTTGTCTCGTCTAACTCCATAAAGCCTGCAGGCAGCGTCCATTTGCCTTTGCGCGGCTCAATGTTGCGTTTACAAAGGAGCACTTTATCGCCCAAAACGGGCACAGTGCCAACAACATTCAGTGGGTTTTCGTAATGCACCGTGTTGCAAGCGGGGCAAACAGCGCGATTTTTGGTGTCGCCATCGTCTGGTTGGCGGTAAACAACGGCTGTACCGCAGTTTCTACAGTGTTTGATGGGCGTTCTGTAAATCATGTCCTCAGTTTATAGGGAAATTTAGGTGACGATCTTTGTGGCTTGAAATAGACGTAAAAAAGGCTCTGAGTTTTCACGCAGAGCCTTTTGAGAACCTATTGTTGGTTTACAAATTGACGGTCTTTTATTTAGTCGTTTTGGTGTGCTTCTCAATCAAAGCTTTAGCGCCATCCAGCAGTTTTTTGCCGTCAAAGCCTTTTTTGTTCATGTCCTCAACCCATTCCAACTCAATGGCGCGTGATTGACGACGGAAGTTTTGTGCTTCTGCGGGCTTGACCGTGTAAATTTTGTTGCCTCGGTCGCTAGCTGATTTACGACCTGCTGCGTCGCCGGCTTGCTGTACTTTACCCAACCATGCTGAGGTTTCCATGCCTGAGTTGTTGTCGATGATTTTCTTCAAATCAGCCGGCAAGCTGTTGTACTTGGCTTTGTTCATCGCCATCACAAAAGTGAGCGTATATAGCGCGCCCCCAGCTGGGTCGAATTCTGCGTGGTATTTGGTCAACTCGTGCACTTTGACGGATGGCACGACTTCCCATGGAATAACCGCGCCTTGAATTGTGCCTTTTGACAGCGCATCTGGAATTCCAGGCAACGGCATGCCCACTGGGGTCGCACCCAAAGCTGCCAACAGCTTAGTTACTTGGCGGGTTGGGCCGCGTAATTTCAAGCCTTTGACGTCATCAACGGTATCGATCAGTTTATCGACAGTGTGAATCACACCTGGGCCATGCACGTGCAGGGCTAAAACTTGAACATCCTTGAATTCATCAGGTGCGAGTGTTTGCACATATTCCCAGTAAGCTTTGGATGTGGCTTCAGCGTTTGACATCATGAACGGTAAGTCAAACACTTCTACGCGCGGGAAACGGCCAGCGGTGTTGCCAGGTAAAGTCCAGACAATATCTGCGACGCCGTCTTTGGCTTGGTCGAACAACTGCACTGGTGTGCCGCCCAATTGCATGGCTGGATAGGCTTCAAACTTGATGCGTCCGCCAGATTCTTTTTCAACCTTGTCCATCCATGCTTTGTGCATGTTGATCCAAACGTTGGACTGGGGCGCCATGAAGGTATGAAACTTCAATGTCACGACGGGTGCTTGCGCCAATGAGGCAACGCTGGACGTTGCTACAGCTGCGGCAACGCCAGTTTTTAAAAGGGAGCGACGATTAATCATGCAAATGTCTCCAAGTTATTAAAATAAAACACAAAAAGTAAACCTATAACGCATTGAAACTCAAACGGTTTACTGCATAAAGCGCAGCACATACAAAGAAATAGCCGGGAAAAACAGCAAAAGCAGGGTACGGATGGTGTCGCTGATCAAAAACGGCATCACGCCTTTGTAGCTTTCAGCAATTGGCACATCAGCAAAGCCATTTTTACGTCCTTTGGTCATGCTGTTGACCACATAGACGTTCAAACCTACGGGCGGCGCGAGCATGCCAAAGCCGACGGTCATCAGCACCATGATGCCAAACCAAATAGCGGTGTACTCTTTGCTCATGCCGAAATCCAAACCCATGATCATCGGGAAAAAGATGGGAATGGTGAGCAAAATCATAGACAACTCATCCATCACCGCGCCCAGAGCCACATAAAACAGCATGATGGCAGCCACCACCATCACAGGTGACAAGCCCCAAGAGCCAACGACTTGCGCTAGTTGCGCTGGTACTTGCGTCAATGCCAGTGATGCATTCATCAAATCTGCGCCCAAGAAGATCAAAAAGATCATGGCTGAGCTTTCAGCAGTTGCATAAAAGCATTTTTTGAACTTGTCCCAAGTCATTTCACGTTTCAACAAGGCTGCTACAAAGGTGGAAAACGCGCCCACTGCAGCGCCTTCAGTCGGCGTGAAAAAGCCACCGTAAATACCGCCAAACACAATCAAAAAGATAGCAGCTATGGGGCCAATGCCTTTAATGGATTCGAGGATATTGAGCTTAGACACATCATCATGCTCTGGCGCTTGACCAGGCACAACGCGCACGTAAATGCCAATGGCAACCATGTAGCCCACCATCGCAATGATGCCCGGAATCATGGCTGCAGCAAACAGTTTGGCGATGTTTTGCTCGGTCAAAATGGCGTAAATCACCAACGGTACAGAAGGCGGAATCAAAATTCCCAACGTACCACCAGCAGCCAAAGTGCCCGTGGTTAAACGCCCTGAATAGCCGTGCTTGCGCATCTCGTCGTAAGCCACATTGGTGATGGTTGCCGCAGTAGCGACAGATGAACCGCAAATCGCACCAAATGCCGCACAAGCCAACACCGCGCCCATGGCCAAACCGCCTTTAAAGCGCCCCATCACGCTGGCGGCAAAGCCAAACAGTGCCTTGCTAATGCCACCTTGCGTTGCAAAGTGACCCATCAAGATGAAAAGCGGGATAACCGACAAGTCATAACTGGCAAACCGAGCGAACGCCTGCGTGTTTAGAAAACTGGCTAAGGGTGCCCAACCCGCTTGAAAAACGTAACCCACTGTACCCGCTACAAACATACAAATGGCAATCGGCACACGAACGGCCATCAAAACCAGCATGATGCCGAAAATGGTCATAGCTAATTGAATTGCGCTCATACCGCGAACTCCGGATTGGCTTCAGATTCATCGCTTGCAAAACCGAAAATACCTTGGTGAAGCGCAATCAGCGCCGTCAACACCAAGGGCGGCACCATAGCGCAGTAGACCACGTATTCTGGAAAACCCAGCAACATCGTGCCGCTGTTGGAGCTGTAAGCATTCAACCCACCCAGCACGGTGCGCCATGCAACCAGTGCCATCACTAGCGCTAACAACAAAGCCCCGAAACGCTCCATCTTGTTTTGTGTGCTTGCTGATGCCTTGTTGGTGAAAAAATCTACAAAAATATTGCCCCGCTTGAACTGACACCACGGCATAAACAGCGCGATAGCGGCGCCGGCTGCGACGCCAGACAACTCAAAGTCACCAGAAATTGTTTTTCCAATGGTTTCGCGGCCAACAATGCTTAGGCATGTCATCAGCGTGATAAATGTTAGCAAAACACCCGCCATGATGGCGCAAAATTTGGCTAGTTTTTCTAGTATAAGCATGGGGCAGAGTCCTACAATTGAGCTGCATTATAGTGCGACAAGTTGTCATCAAAAGCTGCATTTTATATGTGATTACATGCATTTTTATGCAATCTGAGCACCTTTTTTGTCAATGTAGTGCTATGAATATAATAGCTGCTCAGGCAGTAAATACGCTGAATTCCAATGTATTTGCTAATTAATTTAGCGATAGGCTCACTATTGATTTCTTGAGCCTATTGCCATATCAGAATAGCAGCTATGTCAAATTTAGACGACTTTAACGTGAATATCCGTTAAGCCATCTACATGTCCGTGCATCGTGTCGCCCACTGACACAGCAGCCACGCCAGCAGGTGTGCCCGTGTAAATCAGATCGCCAGGTTGTAATTCCCAAGCGACAGAGATGTGCTCAATGATTTCGCCAATGTTCCAAATCAGCTTGGTGACGGTACTGCGCTGTCGGTCTTTGCCATCGACTTGAATAAACAGTTCTGCGTTTTCAATATCACCAGCTTGATCTGCTGGGGTGATAGGACCGATGGGGGAGGCGTAGTCAAAAGATTTACCGATACACCAAGGGCGACCAAGCTTCTTTTGCTCACCCTGCAAGTCACGGCGGGTCATGTCTAAACCGACCGCGTAGCCATAAATGTGCTTTTTAGCGTCTGCCGCTTTGATGTTTTTGCCGCCCGTGCCAATGCATGCCACGAGTTCGATTTCGTGTTGGAAATCCTTGGTCAGCGTCGGGTAGGGCACAGTAGCCGTCTCACCTGCGTTAGCAACCACCACTGTATTGGCTGGTTTGATGAAGAAAAACGGTGGCTCGCGACCTGTGAAGCCCATTTCTTGTGCATGGTCCACATAGTTGCGGCCAACGCAGTAAATGCGTTGTACTGGGAAGCGCGCTGTTGTGCCGACAACGGGCACGGACACTTGCTCTAAAGCAGGAATGACGTATTGGGTCATGATAAAAATAGTCTTTCTTCTTTGTGTATACCCAGTGCTTGGTGCACCGGGTGGTCTGAGTAACTGAACAACACGCAGCCGCTAGTCGAAGAAAAGCGCGCGGCGTGCCACGATGGAATCACAAAATGGTCACGCGGTGAAAAGTCAAATTGTACGTTCGTGTTTCCATTGACGCCGTTGTGCTCAATCTGTACAGAACCTGAGCCCTCAACCACGCTAAAAATAGCACCATCGGTTTGGCGATACGGCAAACCCACGAAGCCAGCGGGAATGCGTTGCATGAAGGTTGCCATAGTAGGCATGGGCGCGCCACCCGTCAATGGGTTGATATAACGCAGTTTCACGCCATCCCAAGCGTCAATAGGCTGGGTTTTCTCTAAAGTATGAAGCGCTTCGCGGCTTTTCTCATACGGATAGCTAAAAATCGGCGATGTTTGCCCCAGTGGCGAATCGTAAGTGCGCACTGGCGCCATGTTGTAGCCAAACTGGGCAAAACTGGTGCCTTCGAGTCGTGTCACAGTTTGCGATTTCTCGGTCGCGTTTTCAGCAAAACCCGCATCTAAGTAGCGTATCAAAGGAATATCCAAACCGTCTAACCAAACCACGGGTTCAGCAGCATCTGAGCCGTGATCGTGCCAAGTCATGCTTGGCGTGATGATGAAATCGCCTGGGCGCATAGTCGTGCGTTCGCCATTCACAGCGGTGTAAGCGCCCGAGCCTTCTACGATAAAACGCAGAGCACTTTGCGTGTGGCGGTGGCTGGGGGCAACTTCACCAGGCATGATGAGCTGCAAACCCGCATACAGCGCTTGGGTGATGGCGGATTGGCCTTTTAATGCTGGGTTTTCCAAAATCAACACGCGGCGCACGGCCTCTTCAGCGGTAATAACTTCGCCAGCACGCATTAAATAGGGCCTGATTTGCTCGTATTTCCAATGCGCAGCCACGCATGGTGTGTTGGGCTGTTTTGGCACAAGGGCATGCAACTCGCGCCACAGTGGCGTCAAATGGTGGGGAGCCATGTCTTTGTACAACTGTTCCCGTACTTCTGGAGTTTGAATGATAGTTGCGTTCATGTCGAAATTATAATATGTACACTTATTATAAGTAAACTTAGTATTTACCCTTAAATCTGTACATAAATTGGTTCATAAACAAAGAAAATGATTCAAAACCAAAACTTGTAACTGTAAACTTCAGCAATGTCTTTGATTTACGATTACCACGCTGCACCCGGTCATTTGATCCGTCGTGCGCACCAGCTTGCGGTCAGTATCTTTGCCGAAAACACCGCCTATTTTGACATCACGCCCGTTCAATTCGCTATGCTGAATGCGTTGGTTGATGAGCCTGGTGAAGACCAAATCACATTAGCGGGCAAAGTCGCTTTTGATGCAGCAACGTCAGGCGCGGTGATTGCGCGTTTGGAAACTAAGGGCTTGCTGCGCCGTGATGCCGATCCCAAAGACAAACGCCGCAAGCTGCTGACAGCAACGTTTGAAGGTGAAAAAGTTGTTGTCGCCATGAAGGCTGCGGTAGCTGATGTTCAGAATCAACTTTTACGACCACTAAACCCCAAAGAGGCTGAGCAGTTAACCAGCTTGCTAGCCAAGCTCGTGGCTGGGCATGACGATATTTTAAAAAATGGGGCTCTAAGTTGACAGAAACACCAACAGTAAAGCTTGCCCGAGACGAGATATGCCGTGTCGGCAAAAGTTTGTTTGACCGTGGTTATGTGCATGCTAGCGCTGGCAATATCAGCGTCAAATTAGATGCAGAGCAAGGCGGTGGTTTTCTAATCACGCCTACCGACGCTTGTTTGGGTTTTCTAGACCCCACGCGTTTAGCGCGACTTGACGAGGGCGGACAGCAAATCAGCGGCGACCGCGCTAGCAAAACCATTACTTTGCACCGTCAAATTTACGCTGCGAGTGCTGGAAGTCCAACTGCCGCCAGCTGCATCATCCACACGCATAGCTCGCATTGTGTGGCACTGACGCTCAATTCTTCACCAAGCTTTGAAACATTATCGCAAGAGCTATTGCCGCCATTAACGCCTTATTTTGTGATGAAAGTAGGCCGCGTTCCTGTGATTGCGTATCATCGACCTGGCGATCCGCAAGCAGCGCAAGAGGTAGCAGACATGATTGTGAAATACCAAAACAGCGGTATGCCCATACGCGCCGTCATGTTAGAGCGCTTGGGCCCTAACGTTTGGCATGACAGCCCATCAACCGCCATGGCGACGCTTGAAGAATTAGAAGAAACTGCCAAACTGTGGCAGTTTTCAAGAGGTGAAGCGCATACACTCACACATGACCATATTGAAGAATTGCGTCAGACTTTTGGGGCGTTTTGGTAGACAAAAGGATTACAAGCATATGATTTCATCACGCACCATTCAATCATTTGTGCCTTCTGGGCGTTTACGGTCAGCTATTAATTTAGGAAACCCCATACTTGCTAACTTAGACGTGCTGACCAACAAACCCGTTGGTGTGTCCGTTGATTTGGCCAGTGCTTTTGCACAACGCTTGGGAGTAGAAGTTGAGTTCATGGTGTTTGATACCGCTGGAAAAGCTGTAGAAGCTTTGATGCATGAAGAGGTCGATATTGGATTTTTTGCAATCGATCCGCTGAGGGGGCAAATGATATCTTTCACCCCTGCCTATGTTTTGATAGAGGGCAGTTATGTGGTTCGTGAGGGATCGTCTATCCAATCCAATGATGAGGTTGACAGAACTGAGCACCGTGTCACCGTGGGCAAAGGCAGTGCTTACGACTTGTTTTTAACGCGTGAACTGAAGCGCGCTGAAATTGTGAGAGCGCCTTCTTCGCAGGCGGTTGTTGATATGTTTGTCAGCCGTGAACTAGATGTGGCAGCTGGCGTTAAACAACAACTTGAGGCCGATATGAAGCGCCACCCCAATTTGCGACTACTCCCTGGTCGATTTATGGTGATTCAACAAGCCATGGGTGTTGCCAAAAGCAGGGGCAGCGATGCTGCAGATGAGCTGAGGTTGTTCATTGAGAGCGCAAAATCGATAGGTCTAGTTCAAGAATCCTTGAACAGACACAGCGTTGAAGGTGCGTCAGTGGCACCTAAAGGCTGATCAAGCCGATTTAGTCACCAAGTTGTAATGCTCTACGTTGGGTGGCGCTGCAAAAAATGGTCCCACAATCGCGCGCCACTCAGTGAACAGCGGTGATTCACGGAATCCAACAGTATGGTCTTCCAGCGTTGCCCAAAAGATTTGCAAAATATAGCGCTCTGGGCTTTCAATGCCTTTGTTGACTTTGAAACCCTGAAAACCTTTGGCTTTGGAGATAACGGTGGTCAAACCGCGCTCAATGGCTTCGTCAAAAGCAGCTTGCTGACCAGGGTGGATGCGAATGTCGGCTAGTTCTAAAATCATGCTGAACCTTTTTAAATTAAACGGGATTAAATTTTTTACTATTCTATGATTCTTCACAACTACTTTCGCTCGTCTGCTTCGTTTCGTGTGCGAATTGCGCTAAATCTCAAAGGTTTACCGTATAACTACGTTTCCGTGCATTTAGCCAAAGGTGACCACAAATTAGCCGCTTATGCCAACAAATCGGCGGATCGTCTCGTGCCTTTGTTGGAAGTGGATGGCGAATCGCTGTCTCAATCCATGGCGATCATCGAATATTTAGACGAAACGCATGCAAATTCTCCGCTTTTGCCCAAAAAACCGCTGGACAGAGCCAAAGTGCGCGCTTTAGCGCAAAGCATTTCGTGTGAAATTCACCCGTTGAACAACTTGCGGGTGTTGAAATACTTGGTCAAAGAGTTGAAACAAGATGAAGCTACTAAAAATGCTTGGTATGTGCATTGGTGTCGTGAAGGCTTGGAAGCTTTTGAGCGCCAATTGGCTAGCGACGCTGCTTATCGTGCCAAAAACGGCCAAGCTGCCAGCGTGTATTGCTACGGCAGTACGCCCACGCTGGCAGATTGCTGTTTAGTCCCTCAAATTTTCAACGCGCAGCGCTTCAATGCGCCGTTTGACGGACTACCGCTAACGATGGCAGCGTTCGACAATTGCATGAAACTGCCAGCTTTCCAGCAAGCACAGCCTTCAAATTGCCCTGACTTTGAAGCGTAAAGCGTAAATCTTTTTTCCTAGATTGTTGTGAATCCTGATTGGCTCATCCCCCAGTGGTCAGCACCGCCGCATGTGAATGCGGTGTTTACCAGCCGTGGCATCGCGCAAACTGGCTTTGCCAGTAAAAGCGGGAAAAATGGGTATAGCGGAGCTAGTCAACCACCATTTGACGCTTTTAACTTGGGCGACCATGTGGGCGATGACCTCAACCACGTCATGGCGAATCGGCATATGTTGCAGGTATTGCTGGGGGTGAAACCCGTCTATTTGAGGCAAGTCCACGGCACTGAAGTGGTAACTTTGAGCCCAAAAACGCTGCACGGTACAGTGGCCGATGCCTGCATCACCAGCGAGAAAAAGTTGGCTTGCACCATCATGGTGGCAGATTGTTTGCCAGTACTATTTACGGATTTAGAAGGTAATTTTGTCGCCGCTGCTCACGCTGGTTGGCGCGGTTTGGCAAATGGCGTGTTACGTCAAAATATAGCATCAATTAATACCTTGGCCGGCGTAAATGCTACCTATTCAGCTATAAAAATAATAGCGTGGCTAGGCCCTTGCATAGGGCCTGCAGCCTTTGAAGTGGGGGCTGATGTAAAGGCTGCGTTTGCTACAAAACTTGTTGGTTCAGACCGATATTTCAAGGCTGTCGAACATGACGAACTAGCAGACTCGGGGAAGTATTTAGCGGATTTGGCTGGCTTGGCGCGGCTGCAGTTGAAGCAGCTGGGGCTGGCTGACGATCAAATATTTGGCAATGACAGCAGCGCAAACTGGTGCACGGTAAACAATCCGTTACGATTTTTCTCGCACAGGCGCG
>JBEGUP010000019.1:0-13585 GCA_041178825.1 Pseudomonadota bacterium
TGATGCGCTGTACTTCGCCACCGCTCAGGGTGCGGCTTTGGCGATCTAGACTGAGGTAGCCAATGCCCACATCGCACAAATATTTGAGACGGGTGTTGATTTCTTCATGCAGCATCGTCAAAGCTTTTTCATCCCCCGTTCGGGTTGAGCTTGTCGAAACCCCTTCGACAAGCTCAGGGCGAACGGTTACTGAATTAAAGAACAACCGCAGCTTGTCAATCGACAGCAGCATCAAATCATGCAAACATAAACCCGGTAGCGCTTCTAGTTGATCACGCGACCAAGCTGTTCCACTGGGAAGAAAGCGCTTGGCCGGTGCAAGTACGGAATCCGCATCTGCTTTGTTACCAATACGCCAGATCAAACTATCGATTTTCAGACGCGCGCCATCGCAGGTTTCACACGTCGTGTAGCTGCGGTATTTGGACAGCAGCACACGGATGTGCATTTTGTAGGACTTGGTCTCCAAGTACTCAAAGAAGCGTTTGACGCCAAACCAGTGCTGGTTCCATTTGCCGTTCCAGTTGGGCGAACCGTTGATGACCCAGTGCTTGTGTTCTTCTGTGAGCTTGTAATACGGTGTGTCGCGCGGTATGCCCGCTGCCTCGGCATGCCGCATCAGATCGTCCTGGCACTCTTTCCAGGCCGGTGTCTGCATGGGTTTGATGGCACCGGCGCGCAGGGTCAACTTGTCGTTGGGGATGACCAGGCCGTAGTCCACACCAATGACACGGCCAAATCCTTTGCATTTTTCACAGGCACCGACGGGGGAGTTGAAGGAGAAAGCTGACGGAATCGGGTCTGCATAACGATGGTCGCTCTCGGGGCAATGCAATCCCGTCGAGAACTTCCACATAACCCCATCATCGCCAGCATAGACATTGACGCGACCACTGCCGCGTTTAAGCGCCACTTCGATGGCCTCTATCACGCGCGACTTGTCTGCAGTGCCGATACGGAAACGATCAGCCACCACATCCAGCAATTTGCGCGGCCCTGTGACTGTCGCGACCTCGCGCTCTGCCTGCACTTTGGTAAAACCGCTGGCTGACAGCCACTGCGTGACTTCTTCAGCCGTCGTTTGCGCAGGCAGCTCAACGGGGAAGGTCACAGCCAGCCGTGGATCCTCTCCCGTGGCGGCAGCACGCTCTCGCATTTGGGCATAAATCGACTCCGAAGAATCATGCCTAACGAGTAACGCTGTGTCACGGTCAAACAACTGTGCCGCTCGCGCGAAATACAGTTTCAGGTGATCGTTCAGCTCTGTCATGGTGCCGACCGTAGAGCGGGAGCTGCGCACGGGATTGGTCTGGTCGATGGCAATAGCCGGCGGCACCCCATCGACACGGTCTACCGCCGGTTTGTCCATGCGGTCTAGGAACTGCCTGGCATAAGCCGAGAAAGTTTCAACGTAGCGACGCTGTCCTTCGGCAAACAAGGTATCAAATACCAAGCTTGATTTACCGGAACCACTCGGCCCCGTCACCACGGTCAATTCACCGGTGCGGATGTCGAGGTCGAGATTTTTAAGGTTATGCTGACGCGCACCGCGAATGCGAATTAAGTTTTTACTCATGTGGCAGGCAAATTAATACTTAGTTGTTACTGTCATTTAGTTAAGTATAAATATTCTGGTCTTCACTCTGTTTACATAAGGGATTTAAGCGTAAAGTGTGACTACTTTATAAACTGGTGAGAGACGGATAATGGATTTTGATAATTTAAATGCAATTTACAAAAAAACTGATAAGGGCGTGGAAGCTCTAAAAATTAGAGATGCTTCCTTGCCTCAAAAATCGCGTGTTTTATTGATTCTTATTGATGGGAAAAAAACGCTTTCCGATTTGACTCCATTATTGACTATTGGCTCAGATTCGCACTTGCGAATCAAAGAACTATTAGATGCTGGCTTTATCACGGAAGCCATCCAACATCCAACACGTATAGTGACGGAACAAAACGCCATCAATCAAAATTCAACAATTGAAAGTGCAGACACGACGACTGATCTAGCAAAAAATCTTCAAACTGCGATACGCGCTGCCACAAAAATGCTTTCCGACATGCTTGGCCCCAACTCGGACGTACTTTGCATGCAACTAGAAAAATGTAAAACAAAGGACGAATACAACGCCAAAGTATTGGAATTTCGCAAAATTGTAGGCACGATGCGCACACAAAAACATGGTGATGAGTTTGTTAAATCTGCCATTTTCTAATTCAATGTAAGTGCTCAAACACGAATAGAAACTTAGCTTCAAAAATCAAAAACCCTCCAGCGCTAGTAGCACTGGAGGGTTTTTTAATTACACAATTGTCAATTAATGTGCTGTGCTGCCTGCTGAGGTTTTACCATCCAAGCTTGGGAAGCGTACGTGCTCTACCAAATCTTGAACCTCTTTACCTGGAGCTTTTGTAAGCAATGAAACAATAATAATCACTGCAAAACCGACTGGCACACCAAACAAACCTGCAGAAATAGGAGCAATATCCCACCATGTATTGGCCTTTAAGATTTCAGGTGTGATAGCTGCTCCACCATGTGTCAACTTGTACAACCATGGCTGGGTGGTCACCATATAGTAAAAGGTAATACCTAAGCCAGCTAGCATACCTAAAGATGCACCCCATTTGTTTGCGCGCTTCCAGAAAATACCCAAGGTAAGAGCTGGGAAGAAAGTCGCAGCAGCGAACGAGAATGCAGCCGATACCAAGAACAAAATGTCCGCTGGTTTTTGAGCAGCAACATATGCAGCAGCTAGCGCTACGACTAACAACAGTGCTTTTGACACTGCCACACGGCGTGCAGTAGATGCATTTGGATCGATAACTTTGTAATACAAGTCATGAGACAAAGCATTAGCAATAGTCAACAACAAGCCATCCGCTGTAGAAAGAGCAGCAGCCAAACCACCTGCAGCAACTAAACCAGAAATGACATACGGCAAACCACCAATTTCAGGCGTTGCCAGCACAATGATGTCACCGCCAATTGACATCTCCGCCAACTGCAAAATGCCATCTTTGTTAATGTCAACCACAGACAGTAGAGATTTATCAACAGCACTCCAACGTGCAATCCACTCAGGCAGCTTGTCAAATGGCGTGTTAACCAGCACTGTATAAACTTCATACTTAGCCAATACCGCCAATGCAGGTGCCGTAAAGTACAACAAGAAAATGAAGAACAATGACCAGCTGACTGACTCACGCGCTTCTTTGACTGAAGGCGTTGTGTAATAGCGCATCAAAATGTGCGGCAGTGCAGCAGTACCAATCATCAAGCAAAAGACCAAAGCCAAAAAGTTTTTACGTGCTTTGCTTTGTGTTTCTTCATCTTTGCCAGGGAATGGCTGTGCATGACGAAGTGGAGGAGCCGCCTTAGCAGCATTACTTGTACGAGCAGCCGTATAAGCAGCCTTAGCAGCTACTTCATCCTTAGGCAACGCAGCCAAAGCAACTTCTGCCGCCTTGATGGCATCGAGAGAGCCATTTGCGGCTTTCAAATCATCCAAAGCTTTAGTAGCAGCAGCTTTATCAGCAGCCATTGAAGCAGGAACGTCTTTCAATTTTTCAACAGCTGCATCAGAACGTGCTTTGAAAATACCACGAACCTCTAGCTCTTTCGGGTCTTTCAACAACTGCTCTTCTTTAGCCGTGATTTTTTCTAATGTGTAGCCGTAAACTGCTTGCGGTATCGGCACACCAGTGTGTTTCACTGACAACCAAACCACTGGCAACAAATAGGCGATGATCAAAATCACATACTGCGCAACCTGAGTCCAAGTTACAGCTCGCATACCACCCAGAAACGAACAAACCAAAATACCCAATAAGCCCGCAAAAATTCCCACCTCAAAAGCCAAGCCCGTCAAACGTGCAGTAATTAAACCAACACCGTAAATTTGTGCGACCACATAGGTGAAAGAACACAAAATAGCACCTACAACACCAATAATACGTGGCAAGTTGCCTTCGAAACGAGCACCCAAAAAGTCAGGAATTGTAAATTGACCGAACTTACGCAAATAGGGAGCCAAGAACAAAGCCACTAGGCAATAACCCCCGGTCCAACCCAAAATGAAAGCCAAACCACCGAAGCCCGTCAAGTACAAAGTACCCGCCATACCGATAAAGGAAGCAGCTGACATCCAGTCAGCACCTGTTGCCATACCGTTGTACATCGCAGGAACACGACGACCAGCAACATAGTATTCGGCAGCATCGTTAGTGCGACTCATCACACCAATACCTGCATACAACAATACTGTTGCAGCTAAGAACAAATAGCCAATCCAATTTCTAGATAAGCCCATTTGCTCCAATACAGCCAACACAAGCACGAACGCAATGAAGCCGCCTGTGTACCATGTGTAGACCTTGTTCAGGCCTTTTTTAAAGTCACTTTGTGACTGATCTGCAGTACCAAACATACTCATGATTATTCTCCTTCGGCAACGCCGTACTCATTGTCAAGGTTGTTCATGTAACGCGCATAAAACCAGATGATTAGGCAGTAAATCACCAAAGCACCTTGCGCTGCCACCCAAAACGAAAACGGCCAGCCAAAAAAGCTAAACGTCAACTCGCGTGCGAAATAAATCACCACAAATGTTACAAAGAACCAAATCGCCAAAAGTATGGCTGTGATTCGCAGATTTTTGCCCCAGTATTCCTGGTGCTTAGCTGTAAGCTTCATGCTTGCTCCTCTCTTTTAGTAAATAAAAACATCCAAAACCGCTAGATTAAGAGCAGGTATATCCTTAACCTAACAATCCACACCGCCAGTTCTTTAGACCATTGCTGCACGGATGCACCCTAACTTCCACTGAAAAATTTAACTCAAAACGAACTAAAAATCTTCAATTTTCAAACCAGTTTCACGCGCTAATTGCTTAGCCACTTTGGGTTCAAAGCCATTGAGATGGCGCAAAATTGTTTGCGCTTCATCAGGTTGTTCAAGCTCCATGTAAACTCTACCGAGTTGATACCAACCAAACGGACTCATGGGTTGCAATTGGGTGTTACGTTTAAGAGCTAAGACAGCTTCTTCAAATCGATGTTGCTTGATCAGAACGAGTCCAAGACCGTACCATGCACGATCCATT
This sequence comes from Pseudomonadota bacterium, assembly GCA_041178825.1. Taxonomy (GTDB): domain Bacteria; phylum Pseudomonadota; class Gammaproteobacteria; order Burkholderiales; family Burkholderiaceae_C; genus Aalborgiella. The sequence goes on from JBEGUP010000019.1 coordinate 5,109, forward strand.
TTTTCCTCTATTGCCAAAGCCGCGCGAAATTGAGCTTCAGCTTCTGGTAGTCGATCTAATTCAGAGGATACGAAAGCCAAATTGAAATGACTATTTGAAAGCTCAGGCCTCAGCGCAAGAGCTTTCTCAAAATATTGGTTCGACAAAACAAAATGCTTTCGCTGCAAAGCATCATAAGCCAAACTGTTTAGCGCATAAACATTATTTGGTTCTTTAACAAGCACCTGCCTAAAAATATCTGCAGCCAAGTCACGCTTACCAACAAATAACAAAAGTTTTGCTTTCCAAGTCAACACGAAACGCTCTAGAAAACCCATTCCAACGTTGACAGGGTGTGTGGATATGTTCATGTTATCGACTTGTGAGGGATTTATTGACATGTGGCAATTCCTAAGTTCACGCACATATCAATTTTTGCTTTAACAACAAACACCCAAGCAATAACAAGCCAGCTGGCAGCTGCGAAAGGAATATGCTGGTCAAGAATCAACTTTGGGCTCACTTTACGAGTCAGCCATAAAGCAGGCTTAGCGGCCACATCCAAAAGTTGCCAAAAAATATTAACGGTCTTCTTGGCACCAGCTAACAAGCCCAAAATAAATCTCGCGACGATAAACATCAGCGATAGCTCTATCAGGCTTTTTAGAATAACTATAGTGAGCAGCATTGAAACCTATTTGTATTAAAACGTAATTTTTATTAGACCTTTTCGTGAATGTGTTCCATTTTTCTGACTATTTTCTGACATTGTTTGGGATAACCCGCTTTTTATCGGGTTATCCCTTACGTAATACTTGCATTTTCAAGACTTGCATTGCGAAATCTCGTCGTCGACTAAGAATTTACTTATGTCTGTACTCGATGAGTGCTGGTCTGAATAGCGCCATGCTTCTCACCACTCATATCGATATCGCCACCTTTGCTTAACAGGTAAAGAGCGCCTGCTGCAAATATGATGAACATAACAATTATTTTCCACATGATCTTTTCCTTTTAACAACTTAAATTAACAAAAACATTTAGTCCAAGACTTAAGATTAAAAAGCCCTCCGCAGCAGGCTGAGAAGGGCTTTTACAAAATTTACTTACTTAGCAAGAATGCTCAAAGCCGTTACTAAGGGTTAATTATTAATCGTCCGCGTAAATATCCACATCTTTCGTTTCTTTAACGAAAAGCATACCGATCACAAACGTTCCAGCAGCAATGATGATTGGATACCACAAACCGTTGTACATGTTTCCTGTTTGCGCAACAATCGCAAAAGCAGTTGTAGGCAGCAAACCGCCAAACCAACCGTTACCAATGTGGTAAGGCAAGCTCATGGATGTGTAGCGAATACGTGTTGGGAACAGCTCAACCAGCATAGCTGCGATAGGGCCATAAACCATGGTTACCAACAGCACCAAGTAAGTCAAGATCAACACAATCATTGGCTTGTTGACTTTAGCAGGGTCAGCTTTAGCTGGGTATCCTGCTGCTTTGAGCGCTGCAGACAAGCCTGCAGACATTGCAGCTTCTTTAGCTTTGGCAGTAGAACCCTTAGCATCTTTGTCGAATGCAGCCAACGCATCAGCAGCTTTCTTCAAGTCTTCAGGCTTAGCTGCCGCTGCAGTCAAATCAGCAACTTTCTTAGTCGCTGCTTCTTTAGCTGTAGTGATGTCAGCATCGCTGATTTTTGTTGAGTCATAGCTGTTGATGACTGTTTCGCCAACTTTGATGGAAGCTTGTGTGCCAGCTGGAGCAATCACGTTTTCGTAACTCACTGAACCAGCAGACAGTTTTTGTTTTGCCACGTCGCATGAGCTAGTGAACTTGACAGTGCCTGTTGGGTTGAACTGGAAAGAACACTCAGCAGGGTCAGAAGTGATCACAACTTTGTTTTTAGCTTGTGCAGCAGCCAAATCAGGATTTGCATATTCAGTCAATGCTTTGAACGCAGGGAAGAATGTCAACGCGCCAAGCAAACAACCAGCCATGATGATTGGTTTACGGCCAATTTTGTCTGACAGTGCACCAAATACGATGAAGAATGGTGTGCCGATAACCAAAGAAATGGCAACCAAAATATTAGCAGTAGCACCGTCAACTTTGAGCGCTTGCGTCAAGAAGAACAAGGCGTAGAACTGACCTGTATACCAAACCACTGCTTGACCAGCAACCAAACCGACCAAAGCCAAGATAACGATCTTCAAGTTTTTCCATTGACCGAAAGATTCAGACAATGGTGCTTTAGAAGTTTTACCTTCAGATTTCATTTTTTGAAAAGCCGGTGACTCGTTCATACTCAAACGAATGTACACAGATACAGCCAACAACAAAATAGAAACCAAGAACGGAATGCGCCAGCCCCAATCGGCAAAAGCTGCTTCGCCAATGCTGGTTCGCACACCCAAAATCACCATCAAACTCAAAAACAAACCAAGCGTAGCTGTCGTTTGAATCCATGCAGTGTATGCACCGCGCTTGCCTTGAGGCGCATGTTCAGCTACATAGGTAGCTGCACCACCATATTCACCACCCAAAGCTAAGCCTTGTAACATGCGTAACACAATCAAAATGACTGGTGCAGCAACGCCAATACTTGCGTAGTTTGGAAGACAACCCACGACAAACGTGGACACACCCATGATCAAAATCGTCACCAAGAAGGTGTATTTACGGCCAATCATGTCGCCCAAACGACCAAAAATCAACGCACCAAAAGGACGAACAATAAAACCAGCAGCGAAAGCCAGCAAAGAGAAGATCGTGCGTGATGCAGGGTCAAGTGCAGAGAAAAATTGATTACCGATGATCACCGCTAAAGTGCCATACAAGTAAAAGTCATACCATTCAAATACAGTACCCAACGATGAGGCAAAGATAACCTTCTTTTCCTCAGCCGTCATGGGCTTGTTTGCTATTGCTGTCGCCATTAGTTTTCCTTAGATAATTATTAAATCACCTTAAATTAGGTGATGTCTAAGTATCAACAATGGGTCTGACCCGCCCCTGACTTCAAACTTTTGCCCCGCTGACAACCAAAGGGTTATCCCGCAAGCTTCATTTCATAATATGGCAAATTAGTGTGGTTCAAAAAAATATCTTCTCAATTGATTGCTATGCGGCTAGTTCCAACAGGCAATTCAGCAACTTTCAGCCAAGCATCATCCGAAAACCATTGATCTTGCTTCAAATAAGCCGCCAGCATAGGCAATGCATCAAGTCCAAAAAACAATTTACCATCCACTTGTAAAGTGGGAACGCCAAAAACACTTTGTTCGATGGCACTGTCCGTGTGCGTTTTCAGTAGTGCTTTGACATTTGGAGAATTTGGCTCAGCTACAAGCTTCAGTTCCGCTTTGAGAGTCTCTAAGCGCTGAGCATCTACGGCATCAATACCACCGCGCCAGACATGATGAAACAACTTCTCGACCACATAACGATTGGGCAGCCCCGAAAAGTTAGTCGCCACAGCCAAGCGCATTAAATCCAAGGGATTAAACGGGTGTGCAGCCGGTAGATGCAACTCAATGCCCAATTCATGCGCCAACCACTGAACCTGCCGATACGTCCATTCACGTTTAGAAGGAATCTCTGCCGGCCCTAACTGACCATGGTGCTTTAGCAGACCTGCAAAAAGCACCGGCTTGTAAGTAACTTCATAACTGATGCCCTGCAAAGCTTCGGGTAAGCGCTCAAAAGCCAAATAGGCGTATGGTGAAATGACATCGAAATAAAATGTGATTTGTTTCATGCCTCTTTTTCAGCCTCTATTTTGCGTTGATTAATTAATAGCCAAACAGCTTTTTTAGCTATATCGTCATAGGAACTCCACGCTACGATTTCGTCAATCGTGCGCCTGCAGCCTTTGCACAAACTGGAGCTTTCATCCATTTTGCAAACAGAGTTACATGGCGATGGAACAATCATTAAATCATTCATAAAATCTGCCTGCAGCAAGCGTATTTATTGCCTTAGCTGCTATTAAATTGATAATGCAACATCAGCAACTGGGGCTTGAGTTAGTAATTGCAAAGCTTGTGGACTAACTTCAAACAGGGCATTCGGATGTCCTGCAGCTGCCCAAATCGTCTCAAATCTAAAAAGCTCTTGATCCAGCAAGGTCACCGGCACAGTCAGATGCGCGACTGGGGACACGCCACCAATTGAAAAACCGGTTTTGAGCTTCACAAAATCAGCATCGGCGCGGCCCAGCTTGGCGTTTCCGTCACAAACAAGTGCTTGCACCTTCGCTTCATCCACTCTTTTATCACCTGAAGTGATGACCAAGACGGCTGCATCGTCAGACTTGCGCTTGAAAATAATGCTTTTTGCGATTTGCCCCAACTCAACCCCCAAGGCATCAGCAGCTTGTTGCGCAGTTCGCGCTGCATCTTGCAGCATGCGTGGCGTGGATATATGTCCAGAGGCTTGCAAAAACGAAGTCACGCGTTGCACCCCTTCTGGCAATGGCGTAAGTTCAGCGCCGCACATCAAGCAGCTCGCTTACTGAAAAGCGCTTTGGCAACGCGCGAATTGGTTGGTCGCTGCAAATAGTCACTGATAAATTGACCTGCATCTATCAATTTATCCAAGTCAATGCCCGTATCAATTCCCATGCCTTGCAGCATATAAACCACGTCCTCAGTCGCTACATTTCCTGTGGCGCCTTTGGCATACGGGCAGCCGCCTAAACCTGCAATGGAGGTATCAAACTGCCAAACACCCATCTCCAAACAACGCAAAGTATTGCTCAATGCCTGACCATACGTATCGTGGAAATGACCGGACACCTCGTTGATGTCATACACCTGCAGGGCAGCTTGAATAGCACGTTGCACCTTGATGGGTGTGCCCACGCCAATGGTGTCAGCCACGCCAACATGCTCTACGCCAATAGCGTGCATTAACTCGGCTACCTTGGTGACCTGGCTGGGCGCAACATCGCCTTCATACGGGCAGCCCACTGCACAAGAAATGGCTCCGCGCACTGAAATGTACTTTTCTTTGGCGGCTGCAACCACTGGGCGAAAGCGCTCAATGCTTTCCTCGATGCTGCAGTTGATATTCTTTTGGCTAAACGCCTCGCTAGCTGCTGCAAACACCACAATTTCTTGCGGCCAAAGTGCTTTATCAGATGCAACAGCGACATTGAAGCCTTGCAAATTCGGCGTCAGCACGGAATATCGAACGATATTTTTGCGTTGAATACCTGCCATCACAGCAGCGTTATCCGCCATCTGTGGCACCCATTTGGGCGACACGTAGCTGGTGACTTCAATTTCGGTCAGTCCTGCAGCTTGCAGACGATGCACCAATTCAATTTTCACCTCAGCCGGTACCGTTTGCTTTTCATTTTGCAAACCATCACGTGGACCAACTTCAACAATCTTCACATAATTTGGCAAACTCATAGGGCAACTCCTAATTTCAATAATTCCGCACCCTCAACCACTTGATCACCAGGCTGGTAGAGCAATTCTTGCACCACGCCGTCTGCTGGCGACGCAATCGTATGCTCCATCTTCATCGCATCCATGACCGCCAGCGCCTGCCCTTTTGTGACCTTATCGCCCGCTTTGACCGAGAATGACACCACTTTACCTGGCATGGGAGCAGTCAAGCGTCCGCCCTCCTCGTGCGTTTCACCCGCGTGCTCCAGCAAGTCAATTGCTATAATTTGCGTAGCGCCTTTAGCAGTAAATATACTGACTACATCGCTATTTTTATATATTTTTACGATAGTACGCTGTTGCAGAAAATTGATATCAAAACCATTACTTAAGTTTTGGTATATCAATGTTCCTGCAGCCTCATTTACCGTTAAATGCAGAGCACCATCATGCAGATAGCGCAATTGCGCGGTGACTTTTTTGCCATGAAACTCAAATTCAAACGCTCTTGCGTGGATACCATATGTCTGCCATCCATCACTTTTACTCCAAGGATCTGTCCATGCAGCTGTAGCTTTTGATGCGGATCGCTCATACTCTACATGTAGCGTGTGAGCAACTGCAGCAGCGACTGCAAGCCCAACGCCCACAGGCTCTTGGTTAAAAAGCACTGCCTCCTCACGCAGTATCAAACCCGTATCCAAATTCGCCTGTGCAAAAGAGTCGCTGCGCACCACGTAACGCAAAAACTGCACATTGGTGCTCAATCCCACAATATGCGTCTTCGCAAGCGCTTCATCCATACGTGCCAATGCCTGTTCGCGCGTAACACCGTGCACGATCAACTTGGCGATCATGGAGTCGTAATACGGCGAAATCGTATCGCCTTCGCGGACACCCGAGTCAACACGTACATTGACAGCTGCGTTTCCACCAGCAGTTCGTTCAAAAGTGACGTGCTCTGGCAAGCCATACACCTTCAATTGCCCGGTGGCTGGCAAAAACTGGTTGTCAGGATTTTCCGCGCAAATCCGTGCTTCGATGGCGTGACCGGTAATACGCAGTTGCTCTTGCTTAAGCGGCAAGGGTTCACCACTGGCAACGAGAAGTTGCCATTCCACCAAATCTAAACCGGTTATCGCTTCCGTCACTGGATGTTCAACCTGCAGACGAGTATTCATCTCCATAAAAAAGAAATTCATATCACCGTTTGGCTGCTGCTCAACGATGAATTCCACCGTACCCGCGCCCACATAGTTCACGGCACGTGCCGCTGCGACTGCGGTGGCACCCATTTGCTGGCGCATGGCTTCTGACAAACCCGGCGCTGGCGCTTCTTCCAGCACTTTTTGATGTCGGCGCTGCACCGAGCAATCGCGCTCGAACAAATACACATAGTTGCCCTGCGTGTCGCCAAACACTTGAATTTCAATATGCCGTGGGCGTTGCACGTACTTTTCAATCAGTACCGCATCATCACCAAAGTTGTTGATAGCCTCACGTTTACATGAAGCCAAAGCTGCTGCAAAGTCTGCCGATTTATCAACAATCCGCATGCCCTTGCCACCGCCACCCGCGCTGGCTTTGATGAGAACGGGGTAGCCCATGCCATCGGCCTGCGATTGTAAAAATGCAGCGTCTTGATTTGCCCCGTGGTAACCCGGCACCAGCGGCACGCCCGCTTTTTCCATCAACTGCTTAGATTCAGCTTTCAGCCCCATCGCTTGAATCGCACTGGCTGGTGGCCCAATAAAGACTAAGCCAGCCGCATGGCAAGCGGTTGCAAACGCGTCGTTTTCGCTCAAAAAGCCATAGCCAGGATGAATTGCTTGCGCGCCAGTTGCCAGCGCGGTTTCAATGATCGTTTCCCACCGCAAATAGCTCTCTTTGGGCGAGCTGCCACCGATGTAAACAGCCTCATCACAGCTAGCGACGTGCTTGGCATTCGCGTCTGCATCCGAATAGACAGCGACGGTTTTGATGCCCACTCTGGCGCACGTGGCGGCGACTCGGCAGGCGATTTCGCCACGGTTGGCGATTAGAATTTTTTTAAACATGCTTTTTGAATACTCACGACAAAATTTTCTCAACGAAGCTAAGGCGAAATCACGGCGTCATCGCCAAATCAGTGCTGCTACTAAACCATCCGTTCAGTTTGCGCCAAATCGCTTTTAAGTATTTCATCAAAACAACCAATAGCCAAATACTCAAAACTAAGACGATGGCGAGCGTGATGCCAAAAGCGACAGGATGATTCGTCGCCAACCACATCATGCCCATGACGGCGCCGTCTTCGGCCAAACTCACGGCGATATTGCTAAAGGGTTCGGGAGACGTGTTTACCGCAGCACGTGTGCTGGCTTTGGTCGCAAACGAGGTAGCAGCCAATGCGCCTCCCAATAAACCTGCGACTGAACCCATGGTGGCGCTATCGGCACCAAACACGCCAGCAGCCAAGGCGGCTCCCGCAGGCACACGAATGACCGAATGCACCATGTCCCATAAAGAATCTACGCCCGGAATTTTGTCGGCAAAAAACTCAACGAACAGCATAAAACCGCTGCCCGCCAACATGGCAGGATGCTGCAGCACATGCAAACCGGATGGCAATGGCATCCAACCCAGCATACCCGCCAGCCCAGTGATAAACACCACCAAATACAAGCGGATACCACTAGCCCAACCCAACGCAGCCGCCAGCGCCATCAGCTGTGCGATGTCCATCGTTTTGGTATTCGCCGTCAGCACGCCGCCAGCAGCCGAACCCACTGTTCCAGTTAGTCCCAGCAAGCTGTTCCAAATCCCCATCAAAGTATCCATATTTTCCTTTGAATCAAAGTGAACATATCGAGGTCTTACATCCTAAACACGCCAAACTTTGTCTCAGGTATGGGCGCATTCATCGCAGCGCTCAGCCCCAGCGCCAAAACGCGGCGCGTATCGGCTGGGTCAATCACACCATCGTCCCATAAACGTGCAGTGGCAAAGTATGGATGACCTTGCACTTCATATTGGTCTTTGATGGGCGCTTTGAAGGCATTTTCTTCCTCAGCGCTCCCAGCGCCACCTTTGGCTTCAATGCCATCGCGCTTGACTGTAGC
>JBEGUP010000020.1:0-13413 GCA_041178825.1 Pseudomonadota bacterium
ATTCAGTGATTCATCTAAAACAGCTTTCGCCGCGATTTCTGCTTTGACGAATGAGGCTTCGTCAATTTTTCCGTTTGGGAAATATTTGATAGACCAAGCTACACTTCCAACTCGGTAGGAGGCCATTTTGTTAGCGCTTAACTGCTGACCCAGTACAAGCTCTGTAGATCTGCCTCCAATGTCAATGACAAGACGTTTTTCGTTAGATTGCGGCAGTAAGTGAGAGACGCCTTGGTATATGAGTCTAGCCTCTTCTTGACCAGAAATCACATCGATAGGAAATCCTAAGATCGCGCTTCCGCGTGCTAAAAAAACATCTCGGTTTCTAGCTTCTCTTAGAGTTTGTGTGGCTACTGCACGAACTTCATTCGGTTTGAAACTAGCTAATCTTTCGCCAAATCGAGCCAAGCAATCCCAACCGCGTTGCATAGCCTCTGCGGTTAAATTTCTTTCATCATCAAGCCCGCTGCCTTGTCTGACCGTTTCTTTCAAATACTCGGTGCGATGAATTTGGTCATGATCAAGGTTTCCAATCTCCAAGCGAAAGCTGTTAGACCCTAAATCTACTGCAGCGAGCCGTGTTCCATTTTGCATACTAATTTTTCTAAATAACTAAAGCATAGCATTTCCTAGTCTGAAATGTCAGGAATGACTGGCGCTAATAGCGAGATGGAACAACTAACTCATCTGGTACAGGGCGTCTTACATAATCGTCATGTCTTTCTCTGGGTGGCAATATGACTTCAGGATGATCAACTTCTTGGTAATCAATTTGGCTCAGTAAATGGTGTATGCAATTTAAACGTGCCTTCTTTTTATCATCTGCTTCTACAACCCACCATGGCGCTTCAGGAATGTGCGTGCGCTCAAGCATAATTTCTTTTGCTTTTGTATATTCTTCCCATCGGCGACGGGACTCCAAGTCCATTGGGCTCAATTTCCATTGCTTCAAAGGATCATGTATGCGACCTAAAAATCGGATACTTTGCTCTTCGTCAGATATCGAAAACCAGTACTTAATAAGAGTGATGCCAGAGCGGGTCAGCATCTTTTCAAATTCTGGAACCGTCCGAAAAAATTCTTCGTATTGTTGGTCATCACAAAACCCCATAACACGTTCAACACCGGCACGGTTATACCAACTGCGGTCAAAAAGTACGATCTCACCAGCAGCTGGCAAGTGCGCAATAAAACGTTGAAAATACCATTGTGTTTTTTCTCTTTCGCTGGGGGCTGGAAGTGCAGCAACGCGACAAACGCGTGGATTCAAGCGTTGCGTGATGCGCTTGATCACGCCACCTTTTCCTGCAGCGTCTCTGCCCTCGAAAAGAATAACCACTTTCTTGTCTGTCTTAACTATCCAGTCTTGCAGCTTAACTAGTTCCGCTTGCATTCTGAATAATTCTCGAAAATATATCCGACGGCTTTCGCGGTATTCGTCAGTCTCTGTCGCTAACAACTCATGAATTTCATCGGTATTTTGATCATCATGCTCCAGTTCACGTTCCTCATCGTAGCTATCATTCAACTCTTCGCGGATCCGTTGTATCAATTGTTCGTGTGTTTTCGTCACTTTTTTTGCTCCACAGTTGGCTCGAACGAGTTTGTAAAGCTGAAACCATAGAATAATTTTGTGACAATGGTGTGACTGTATTTAGTTGAGTTGATTAAATTTTCTTAATAAATTATTATTTTGATTCAGCTTCTTATTTGTCACACAATTGACACAAATACTACTTAAAGTCTCCACATTGTTCAACAACCAATGAGAGTTTATTAATGAAATACACATCTAAATTTATTCTGGCTACTGCTGCCGGTTTTACTGCTATGACTTACTCTTTCGGTGCACTGGCACAAGATGTAACCGGAGCTGGCGCATCATTTCCTGCGCCTTTGTACTCAAAATGGGCTTCTGATTACAACAAGGCTACAGGTGTCAAAATTAATTACCAATCAGTGGGTTCTGGTGCTGGCATTAAGCAAATTGACGCTAAAACAGTTGACTTTGGTGCATCAGATATGCCGTTGAAAGACGATGAGTTGAAATCCAAGGGTTTGGTGCAATTCCCAACCGTTATTGGTGGCGTTGTGCCTGTCGTCAACATCAAAGGCATCGCACCAGGCCAATTGAAGCTTAATGGTCAAGTTTTGGGTGACATTTATCTGGGGAAAATTACAAAATGGGATGATGCCGCTATCAAAGCATTAAACCCTTCTCTTGGTTTGCCATCTGATGTTATTTCTCCAGTACGTCGCGCAGACGGTTCCGGCACTAGCTTCATATTTACCAACTACTTGAGCAAAGTCAATGCTGAGTGGAAGTCGAAAGTGGGTGAGGGTACTGCTGTGAATTGGCCAGTGGGCGCCGGCGGTAAAGGTAATGAGGGTGTAGCTGCATTCGTGAACCGTTTGCCAAATTCGATTGGTTATGTTGAATATGCTTATGTTAAGCAAAACAAAATGACTTTTGCGGTGATGCAAAATGCTTCCGGTGCTTTTGTGTCGCCAGATGATTTGACTTTTAAGGCTGCCGCTGCTGGTGCAGATTGGGCAAAGAGCTTTTATCAAATTTTGACGAATCAAGCTGGAAAAGATGCGTGGCCATTGACAGGTGCTACCTTTATTTTGATGCACAAAGCGCAAGATAAGCCTGTACAAGCAGCCGCCACATTGAAGTTTTTCGATTGGGGTTACAAAAACGGCGATAAGACTGCCGAGGATTTAGATTATTCTCCAATGCCCGCTAGCGTTAAAGCCGCGATTGAAAAATCATGGTCAGAGATTAAAGATGCTGCTGGCAAGTCTGTGGCAACTAAGTAATCCAGTGCTGTTAAAAATATTTACGGAGTAAAAAGTGTCATCAACACTACCTGCCAGTAATGTTCCTTACGGAATGACAGGCTCTGATCGCCGATCAGAGCCTGTGAAAGCTGTTCCCAAACCGCCCTCAAATAAGCCTAAAGGCTGGGGGGGCTTGCCAGACAAACTATTTGGTATTGCTGCAAAAAGCGCCGCAATACTTACATTAGTCATGTTACTGGGGATATTGCTGTCCTTGGTTGTTGGTGCCTTACCTGCGATACAAAAGTTTGGTTTTGGATTTTTAACCAGCAGTACTTGGGATCCAGTTAAGGAAGATTTTGGCGGTTTGGTGATGATTTATGGCACTTTAGCCACGTCATTCATCGCCCTGTTAATTGCTGTGCCGGTTAGCTTTGGAATTGCATTATTTCTTACAGAGCTTTCGCCTTCTTGGTTAAAAAGACCGTTAGGGATCGCGATTGAATTGTTGGCAGCTGTGCCATCAATTGTTTACGGTATGTGGGGTTTATTGGTCTTTGGCCCTATTCTTGCAACTTATGTGCAGCAACCCTTGCAGTCATTATTGAAAGATATTCCATTTTTAGGGGGTTTGGTATCTGGCCCTCCAGTTGGCATAGGTATTTTGTCGGCAGGAATCATTTTGGCGATCATGATTATTCCTTTCATCGCCTCAGTAATGCGAGATGTTTTTGAGGTAACACCTCCCATGCTCAAAGAATCCGCTTATGCGTTAGGGTCAACCACTTGGGAGGTTACTTCGAAGGTGGTTTTACCTTACACCAAAGCTGGCGTAGTAGGTGGCATCATGCTTGGTCTCGGTCGTGCATTGGGTGAAACGATGGCTGTCACATTTATTATCGGAAACACGAATCAGCTGAATTCATTGAGTGTTTTTGAAGCAGCTAACAGCATTACATCTGCATTGGCTAATGAATTCGCCGAGGCTGGTGCTGGATTGCATCAAGCTTCGCTGTTTTATCTTGGTTTAGTTCTGTTTTTTATTACTTTTGTGGTTTTAACTTTGTCCAAATTGTTGCTAACGCAACTTAAAAAGAGTGAAGGCACAAAATCATGACAACGAGTGAAAAACTTGTGGCTACAAAAGCCTCAGTACCATCGCGCGTACAAAAATTTAATCAACGAAATCGAACAAATAAAATTGCGTTAGCGCTGTCTTTATTTGCTATGTGTTTCGGGATTTTTTGGTTAATCTGGATACTTTGGGAAACCATTCGTTTGGGTATAAGTGGATTAACGCTTGCTACATTAACGCAGATGACGCCGCCGCCAAATGAGATTGGCGGTATAGCTAATGCTATATACGGATCATTTTTAATGGTTTTGTTGGCAACTTTTGTTGGCACCCCTATCGGCATCATGGCGGGCATTTATTTGGCTGAGTATGAAACGAAAAGCTGGTTAGCGAATACAACAAGGTTTGTAAATGACATCCTGCTGTCTGCGCCTTCAATTGTTATTGGCTTGTTTGTCTATGCCGTTATCGTGACACGCTTCAAATCGTTTTCAGGCTGGGCTGGCGTAATTGCATTGGCAATGATCGCTATACCAGTAGTCATTCGTACAACTGAGAACATGCTTCAGCTTGTACCAGCTGGTTTGCGTGAGGCTGCGTACGCTTTAGGTGCACCAAAATGGAAAGTCATAACGAAAATCACATTACGGGCTGCTAGGGCTGGCGTTGTCACAGGATTACTGCTCGCAGTTGCCCGCATCTCGGGTGAAACTGCGCCGCTCTTGTTCACAGCGTTGAATAATCAGTTTTGGACATCGAGTTTGAGTGAGCCAATGGCAAGCTTGCCTGTCACTATTTTTAAATTTGCAATGAGTCCTTATGAAAATTGGCAGCAGTTAGCTTGGGCAGGTGTGTTCCTAATTACTGTAGCTGTCTTAGGTTTGAATATATTGGCTCGCGTTATCACTCGTAGTAAAAACTAATTTAATTCAATGTTAAATAATAATCAAATTTCAAAATTATCTGTTCAAGATTTACATTTTTATTATGGAAAATTTCATGCCTTAAAAGGGATAAATCTTGAAATTCCTGAAAAAAAAGTAACGGCATTTATTGGCCCATCTGGATGCGGCAAATCTACTTTGCTGCGTACCTTTAATCGCATGTTTGAGTTGTACCCCGAGCAGCGTGCTACAGGATCGATCAAGCTTGACGGTCAAGATTTATTGACATCTAAAGAAGACGTCGCTCTCATTCGAGCAAAAATTGGAATGGTATTTCAAAAGCCAACACCTTTCCCCATGTCTATTTTTGATAATGTTGCTTTCGGTGTGAAGTTATTTGAAAATCTCAACGCTACGGATTTAGAAGAGCGCGTCGAGTGGGCTTTGCGAAAAGCTGCATTGTGGTCTGAAGTTAAGGATAAATTAAATCAATCGGGTTCAGGTTTGTCAGGCGGCCAGCAGCAACGCTTGTGCATTGCTCGGGGTATTGCCATTAAGCCGGAGGTGCTGCTTTTGGATGAACCGTGTTCAGCACTGGATCCAATTTCCACTTCAAAAATTGAAGAGCTTATTACTGAATTGAAATCAGACTATACAGTGCTTATTGTTACGCACAATATGCAGCAAGCTGCGCGATGCAGCGACTACACAGCTTATATGTATTTGGGCGATTTGATTGAATTTGGTGTCACAGACGAGTTGTTTTTCAAACCAAATCGAAAAGAAACTGAAGATTACATCACCGGTCGTTTCGGTTAAAAGATATATACACATAGGAATTTAGCATGCCTGATAAACATTTATCAACACAATTTGACAGCGAACTCAATGGCGTATCTTCAAAAGTTATGGAGATGGGTGGGTTGGTTGAGGAGCAAATCAGATTGGCAATTCAGTCGCTTTCGACGTTCAGCCTCGATGTTGCAAACCAAGTTACTGATGCCGAAAATCGCGTGAATACGATGGAGGTAGATATTGATCGAGATTTGTCTTCTATCATCGCGCGCAGACAGCCTACTGCTAGAGATTTGCGTTTGCTGATTGCAATCTCTAAGACGACGGCAAATTTAGAACGCGCTGGTGATGAGGCCGATAAAATAGCCCGTATGGTTAAGTCGATACTTCATAGTGGATCGGCGCGAGCACTTCCTTCTGCCGATCTACGGTTGGCTGCTGATTTGGCGTCCAACCAGTTGCGTAAGGCGCTTGATAGCTTTGCTCGACTTGATACTACTATGGCGGTAGGTATTTTGAAGGAAGACGACATCATTGACAAAGAGTTTGATGGTTTTGTTCGAAAACTCATTACTTACATGATGGAAGACCCTAGGACAATATCTGCAAGCTTAGATTTGTTGTTTGTCGCAAAAGCAATCGAACGTATTGGCGACCATGCCAAGAATATTGCTGAGGTTGTGATTTACATTGTCAAAGGTGCTGATGTCAGACATACCACTATGGCTGAAATTGAGTCTGCGGTTAAGTAGTTGCAATTTTGCTCATGAAAACTACCCCCAGAGTACTCATCGTTGAAGATGAACCAGCTATCGCAGAGTTGCTAACTATTAACCTCAAGCACAACGGCTTTGCCCCCGTTTGGGCTGGGGACGGTGTAGCTGCTCAGCGCGAGCTTGATGCTACTTTGCCAGATGTCATTTTGCTTGACTGGATGTTGCCGGGGCAAAGTGGTCTCAGCTTAGCGCGAAAATGGCGTGCTGATCCTCGTACAAAAGATATCCCAGTTATTTTGCTTACAGCAAAAAGCGATGAGACAGATAAGATTGCAGGTTTGGATGCAGGTGCCGATGATTACATTACAAAGCCCTTTTCAATCAAAGAAATGCTAGCTCGTTTACGTGCGGTTTTAAGAAGGCGTAGTCCTGAAATTAGCTCAAAGATTTTAATGATTGGCGAGTTACAGCTTGATGGGGCCACACATCGAGTTACTTTTCAAGATTCTGCTTTGAAGCTGGGGCCAACAGAATTTAAACTTCTTCAACATTTGATGTCGTACCCTGAGCGTGTACACAGCCGTGGTCAATTGCTTGATAAGGTCTGGGGTGACCATGTGTATATCGAAGAGCGGACGGTTGATGTTCACATCAAGAGGTTGCGAGAGGCACTAGGTATTGGTGGTGGGCATGTAGAAACAGTTCGTGGAACAGGCTACCGTATCACTGCTCACGTATCAGCAACTCTAACGAAGTAACTTCAAACGATGTGGCGATTTTTTGAAGTTTTTTTGTGGCAAGTTGGTGGCGCCGCGTTACTTACATTTTTAGCTTATCAGCTGAATATAAATATAGATTTTCTATTGATTGCACTTATTGGAGCGCTCTTTGGTGTGCTAATTTGGCTGTTTGTCAATCTGAATAGGAGCAGGCTGTTTTTGGAGTGGATCCGTTCGGGTGATGTATCTCGTGCTCCAAAACTCAATGGGGTATGGGGTGAGGCGACAGATCGCGCTCGCCGATTATTGCGAGAGCAGATTAAAACATTGCACATCAGTAATAAAAGATTAGACGATTTTCTTGCAGCAATACAAGCGTCACCAAACGGCGTAATTTTGCTGGATGCGAATGCTCAAATTGAATGGTGCAATTTAACTGCGGCAAGTCATTTTGGGTTGAATCCCACCGCAGACATTTCGCAACATATTGGTAATCTAGTACGTGATCCTATTTTTGCAGCTTACTTTGCCAATGGGAATTTTACTAGCGAAGTCACAATTTCTGGCAAAAGTAGCGTTACCAGCAGAGCTAGTAGATTGGCTGTACAAATTCATCCCTATGGGCAAGGAAAAAAATTACTTTTATCAAACGATGTGACAGGTCGTGAGGCAGCAGAATTCATGAGACGTGATTTCGTAGCCAATGTCTCGCATGAAATACGCACGCCGTTGACTGTGCTTAGCGGATTCGTCGAAACCCTCCAGACTTTAGATTTAGATGACATTGAACGCACTAAATACTTGAACTTGATGGATCAACAAACGCAACGAATGCAGTCGCTTGTTAGTGATTTATTGATGCTATCGAAGCTTGAAGGTAGCCCTGCACCTTTGTCTGACATATGGATAAATGTCGATTCTCTGATTAATAGCTGTGAATTAGAAGCAAAAGCATTGAAGGCTGATTTGATCGCAAAAACCAGTGCGATAACAAGCTCAGATAAACAATTTAAAAATTTAAATTTTAATATTCAAGAAAATCTCCAATTTGCAGGTTCACAATCTGAATTATTAAGTGCAATGTGCAATTTGGCTAATAATGCAGTGCGCTATACCCCCTTAGATGGAGAAATTTGGGTTTCTTTGCATATTTCAGACAGGGGAGAGGCTGTTTTTACAGTACGGGATACAGGCTCTGGTATTGCCTCAGAACATCTACCTAGATTGACTGAGCGCTTTTATCGTGTCGATACAAGTCGTTCGCGTGAATCTGGTGGTACGGGTTTGGGACTGGCAATAGTCAAGCATGTGGTTCAGCGCCATGGTGGCGAGTTACAAATTTCAAGTACTCTTGGCACAGGGTCAACATTTACCTTTATGTTGCCAGCACATAGAGTTAGATTTAAAGAAAATGAGATTGTAAGTTCGCCTTAAACGTTAATTTTGCGAATAAGTTTGGCAGCTTAGGCAATTAGTGGCACAATACATCTGTTACCTAGGCCCTTCCTGCCACAGTCGCATCCGCTAACCGGTTAAGCCGTGTCGCGGAAGGTTTTCAAAACTAAGCTTAAGTTTCCTGTAGGGAAACGGAGATCAGCGAAAATGAGTCAATCAAATTCGACGCAACCTAATGGTTCCGTCTACCAAGCCTATTCAGGCAATACTTTCCTGTTCGGCGGCAATGCGCCTTATGTCGAAGAGATGTATGAGAATTACCTTGCAAACCCTGGCAGCGTGCCTGATACATGGCGTGAATATTTCGATGCTTTGCAATATGTTCCTGCCGTAGATGGCAGTAATGCTAAGGATGTCGCTCATTTACCTGTGATTAATGCTTTTGCAGAGCGCGCTAAGGCCGGTGGGACCAAAGTCGTGATGGCCAGTAGTGATGCTGAAATGGGTCGCAAACGTACGGCAGCGCAACAGTTGATTGCTGCTTACCGTAACGTGGGGCAACGTTGGGCGGATTTAGACCCACTAAAGCGTACAGAACGTCCAGCGATTCCAGAGCTTGAGCCTTCCTATTATGGTTTCACGGACGCTGATCAAGAAACCGTTTTTGATACCAGTAACACGTTTTTTGGTAAAAATAGCATGTCTTTGCGCGAGCTGCTTAATGCACTGCGTGAGACCTATTGCGGTACTTTAGGTGTTGAATACATGTACACCAGCGAACAAGCGGAAAAGCGCTGGTGGCAAGAAAAGCTAGAAAGTATCCGAAGCAAGCCAAGCTTTGACACAGAGCAAAAGAAAAATATCTTAGAACAGTTAACTGCTGCTGAGGGGCTGGAGCGCTACCTGCATACCAAATACGTAGGGCAAAAACGCTTCTCCTTAGAGGGGGGTGAAAGTTTTATTGCGGCAATGGATGAGCTAATTCATTCGGCTGGAGCACAAGGCGTTCAAGAGGTTGTTATCGGTATGGCGCATCGCGGGCGTTTGAACGTTTTGGTCAATACCATGCGCAAATTGCCGTCGGACTTGTTTGCTGAATTTGATCACACTGCGCCCGAGGATTTACCGTCTGGTGACGTTAAGTATCATCAAGGCTTTAGTTCTGATGTTTCAACATCTGGTGGCCCAGTGCACCTGTCTTTGGCTTTCAATCCGTCGCACTTAGAAATTGTGAATCCAGTGGTGGAGGGATCTGTGCGTGCTCGTATGGACAGACGTGCTGATCCATTAGGTAAGCAGGTATTGCCAGTTTTGGTGCATGGTGATGCGGCATTTGGAGGTCAAGGCGTTAACCAAGAGACCTTGGCCTTGGCGCAGACACGCGGTTACTCGACGGGTGGAACCGTCCACATCATCATCAATAATCAAATTGGCTTTACTACTTCAGATCCGCGTGACATGCGCTCTAGTGTGTTTTGTACTGATATTGTCAAAATGGTTGAAGCACCCGTTTTGCACGTGAATGGCGATGACCCTGAAGCCGTTGTCTTAGCGACGCGATTGGCTTTAGAGTATCGTATGACTTTCCGTTGTGATGTTGTACTTGATATTGTGTGCTTCCGCAAGTTAGGCCACAACGAGCAAGATACGCCGGCACTGACGCAGCCATTGATGTACAAAAAAATTGCGGCACATCCTGGTACGCGCAAATTGTTTGCTGATAAATTGGCGACGCAAGGTTTAGGTAACAGCTTAGGTGATGACATGGTGAAAGCCTATCGCGCTGCATTGGATGCTGGCAAGCACATGGGCGAGCCAGTGCTAACAAACTTTAAAACTAAATTTACCGTTGACTGGGCGCCCTTTATGGGCAAGAAATGGACTGACGCAGGTGATACTGCCATTCCAATGGCGGAATGGAAGCGTCTGGCTGAAAGAATCACTACCATTCCTGAAACTGTCACGCCTCACCAGCTAGTTAGAAAGGTTTATGAAGATCGCGCAGCTATGGGGCGTGGGGATCTGGCGGTTGATTGGGGCATGGGTGAGCACATGGCGTTTGCATCTTTGGTAGCAAGTGGATACCCTGTGCGATTGTCTGGTGAGGACTGCGGACGCGGTACATTCACGCATCGCCATGCAGTTATTCACGATCAAAAACGTGAGAAATGGGATACAGGCTCGTATGTCGCTTTGCAAAACGTCGTTGAAGGACAAGCACCGTTTGTAGTGATTGATTCAATTTTGTCCGAAGAAGCCGTGTTGGGTTTTGAATACGGGTACGCTTCAAATGACCCTAACACCATGGTGATTTGGGAAGCGCAATTTGGTGATTTTGCGAATGGTGCGCAAGTTGTCATTGACCAATTTATTGCCAGTGGTGAAGTGAAATGGGGTCGGGTCAATGGTTTGACATTGATGCTGCCACATGGTTACGAAGGTCAAGGCCCGGAGCATAGCTCTGCGCGCTTGGAGCGCTTCATGCAGCTGGCTGCAGATACGAATATGCAAATCGTTCAACCGACAACTGCAAGTCAAATCTTCCATGTCTTACGTCGTCAAATGGTTCGTAATCTTCGCAAGCCTTTGGTGATTTTCACGCCCAAGTCTTTGTTGCGTAATAAAGATGCAGCTTCGCCAATCTCAGAGTTTACTAAAGGTATTTTCCAAACAGTCATACCAGAGAGCAAAGCTCTTAAAGCTGAAAAAGTGAAACGAGTGATTGTTTGCTCTGGTAAGGTTTACTATGATCTCGCAAAGCGTCGTGAAGAAGCTGGACACGATGACACAGCAATTCTGCGTGTTGAGCAGCTGTACCCATTCCCGCATAAAGCTTTTGCTGCAGAGATAAAAAAATATCCGAACGCAACAGAGCTTGTTTGGTGCCAAGATGAACCACAAAACCAAGGTGCGTGGTTCTTTGTTCAGCACTACATTCATGAAAACATGCTTGACGGTCAAAAATTAGGTTATGCAGGACGTGCGGCTTCTGCTTCTCCAGCAGTGGGCTATGCGCATTTGCATCAAGAGCAGCAAAAAGCTTTGTTGGATGCAGCCTACGGCAAACTTAAAGGCTTTGTTTTGTCTAAATAAATCAAGACAAATTAGTAAAACTAAGTAAGCAATACAAAGCAAATTGTTCAAATTAAATTAAGAATACTTGAAAGAATATCATGGCTATTATTGAAGTAAAAGTCCCCCAGTTGTCAGAATCTGTGGCTGAAGCCACCATGTTGACTTGGAAGAAAAAAGCAGGCGAGGCCGTCGCAGTTGACGAAATTTTGATTGAAATTGAGACCGACAAAGTGGTTTTAGAGGTGCCTGCACCTAGTGCTGGCGTGTTATCAGAAATCATTATGGGTGACGGATCTACGGTTGCTGCAGAGCAATTGATTGCCCGCATCGATACCGAAGGCAAAGCTGGCGCAGCTGCGCCAGCTGCCGCTGTGGCACAAGTTGCAGCACCTGCGGTGACATCAGTTGCTACAGGCGGCTCGATGGCTGGCGTTGCCATGCCAGCAGCTGCAAAGTTGATGGCTGATAACGGCCTTGCTGCAGGTTCTGTCGCAGGCTCAGGCAAAGATGGTCGCATCACTAAAGGCGACGTTTTGGGTGCAGTTGCAACTGGTTCAGTTGCTCAAAATGCTATTAATAACATAGCTGTTCAGGCAATAAATATAACGGCTACAGCCAAATTATTACCTCAAGTGGCTGCTCCTGCCGCAAATCTAGGCGATCGCCCAGAACAACGCGTCCCGATGAGCCGTTTACGTGCGCGTGTGGCTGAGCGTTTGCTGCAATCACAATCGACCAACGCTATTTTGACAACGTTCAACGAGATCAACATGGCGCCTGTCATGGACATGCGTAAGCGTATGCAAGAGCGTTTTGAGAAAGAGCATGGCGTGAAACTCGGTTTCATGAGTTTCTTTGTTAAAGCGGCTGTACATGCCTTAAAGAAATTCCCAGTGTTGAATGCCAGTGTTGACGGCACAGATATTGTGTACCACGGTTATTTCGACATCGGTATCGCCGTCGGCTCACCGCGCGGCTTGGTTGTGCCAATTTTGCGCAACGCTGACCAAATGAGCTTTGCTGATATTGAGAAGAAAATCGCAGAATTTGGCGTCAAAGCGCGTGATGGCAAGCTGGGCATGGACGACATGACTGGCGGTACTTTCTCCATCAGCAATGGCGGCACGTTCGGTTCGATGTTGTCAACACCGATCATCAACCCACCACAAAGTGCGATTTTGGGAATTCATGCCACCAAAGACCGTGCTGTAGTCGAAAACGGCTTAGTCGTGGTTCGCCCGATGAACTACTTCGCCATGAGCTACGACCACCGCATCATCGACGGCCGCGAAGCCGTCCTTGGCTTGGTCGCCATGAAAGAAGCGATGGAAGACCCAGCGCGTTTGTTGTTCGACATCTAAAGTTTGGCATCTAAATTTAAAGGAATTAAAAATGTCTAAACAATTTGATGTCGTCGTTATCGGCGGCGGCCCTGGTGGCTATATTGCGGCTATTCGAGCTGCGCAATTAGGTTTTAACGTTGCTTGCATCGACGAGTGGAAAAACGCCAAGGGTGGCCCCGCTTTAGGTGGCACGTGTACTAATGTGGGCTGTATTCCTTCTAAAGCTTTGCTGCAATCGTCAGAGCATTTTGACCATGCCAGCCACCACTTTGCCGAGCATGGCATTGAGGTGAAGGGCATCAGTCTGGATGTTGCCAAGATGGTGGCGCGCAAAGACACCGTGGTGAAACAAAACAACGATGGCATTGTGTATTTGTTCAAAAAGAACAAGGTCACATTTTTCCACGGTCGTGGTTCATTCGTTGCGGCTAAAGATGGCGGCTACGAAATCAAAGCTGGTGAAGAGCTGATTCAAGGTAAACACATCATTGTGGCTACTGGCTCAAATGCGCGCGCTTTGCCTGGCACGCCGTTTGATGAAGAAAACATCTTGTCGAACTATGGTGCTTTGCGCATTGGCTCTGTGCCTAAGAAATTGGCCTTGATCGGTTCTGGTGTCATCGGCTT
>JBEGUP010000021.1:0-13395 GCA_041178825.1 Pseudomonadota bacterium
TGGACATTTTGCGCAAACAGCGCCGTACTTTCGCCCAACGCGCTATCGACGCGGGCGCGCAAGACGGCGACCGCGCAACGGTTGACTTTGAAGGCAAAATCGACGGTGAAGTGTTTGCTGGCGGCAAGGCCGAGGCATACCAGTTCATCGTGGGCGACGGCCAGATGTTGAAAGAGTTTGAAGAAGCAGCTCGCGGTATGAAATCTGGCGAAAGCAAGACTTTCCCATTGGCCTTCCCAGCGGACTACCACGGTAAAGACGTGGCCGGCAAAACGGCTGACTTCATGTTGACCATCAAGAAGTTGGAAGCAGCACATTTGCCAGAAGTGAACGATGCTTTGGCAAAATCACTCGGCATTGCAGATGCGACAGTCGCTGGTTTGCGCTCAGACATCAAGAAAAACCTAGAGCGCGAAGTCAAAGCGCGTTTGTTGGCTAAAAACAAGCAGTCCGTGATGGATGCTTTGGTTGCCAAGGCTGAGTTGGACTTGCCTAAAGCCAGCGTGAAAGCTGAGCTGGACCGCATGGTTGAAGGCGCACGCGCTGACTTGAAGCAACGCGGCATCAAAGATTTCGACAAAATGCCGATTCCTGAAGACATTTTCCAGCCACAAGCTGAGCGCCGCGTGCGGTTAGGTTTGGTTGTTGCTGAGTTGGTGAAAGCTAACAGCTTGCACGCCAAGTCTGAGCAGGTGTCTAGCCACATTGAAGAGTTGGCTGCCAGCTACGAAAAACCAATGGACGTGATTCGTTGGTACGGCAGCGACAAAAACCGCATGGCTGAAGTTGAAGCCATCGTGATTGAAAACAATGTGACCAACTTTGTGATGTCAAAAGCCAAAGTGGCTGAAAAAGCGATCACATTTGACGATTTGATGGCGCAACAGTAATTAACTGATTTAGCTTTACCAATTGGGGCTTGTGTTTTCGGACGCAAGCCCCATGTCGTTTTTGTGACCATTCTTTTGGTACAGTACGTTTTTGTCTACATTGTCTTTAACTTGGAGTTTCCATGAGCAATATTTATTCGCAATTCGGTCATCAAATGGCGTCCTACACGCAAGAAATCCAGGGTTTGGGCATGGTGCCTATGGTGATCGAGCAATCTGGCCGTGGCGAGCGCTCATACGACATTTATTCACGTTTGCTCAAAGAGCGCGTGATTTTCTTGGTTGGCCCTGTGAACGACTATGTCGCCAATTTGGTGGTGGCGCAGCTTTTGTTCCTTGAGAGCGAAAACCCAGACAAAGACATTTCTTTCTACATCAATTCCCCAGGTGGTTCAGTTTCTGCCGGTATGGCGATTTTTGATACCATGAATTTTGTTAAACCTGAAGTTTCAACGCTTTGCACAGGCATGGCTGCCAGCATGGGCTCGTTTTTGTTGATGGCTGGTGCAAAGGGCAAGCGTTTCTCTTTGCCGAACTCTAAGGTCATGATTCACCAACCATCAGGCGGTAGCCAAGGCCAAGCGACCGAGATTGAAATTGCAGCGCGCGAAATTTTGAAAACACGTTCGCAATTGAACAAAATCTACGCAGAGCGCACGGGGCAAGCATTATCGAAAATTGAAGCTGACATGGAACGTGATTTCTATATGACAGCAGACGAAGCCAAAGAATATGGCTTGATTGACGCTGTGATTTCAAAACGCCCGTAACGCGTTCCATTAATTGCTTTAACGCGCTTAAAACACCTAGAAAAGGCATTTTGTAGGCCTTTTTTGGGTTATTCCAGTACCTTTTTGGCATATCATTAAAGCCAATTTGCTTATTATTTGAAAAAGGTGCTTCTATATGGCCGAGAAAAAAGGCGCATCTGGCGAGAAAACTTTGTTTTGCTCGTTTTGTGGGAAAAGCCAGCACGAGGTTAAGAAACTGATTGCGGGTCCGTCAGTGTTTGTGTGCGACGAGTGCATTGAGCTGTGCAACGAGATTATTCGTGACGAGTTGCCCGTTATTGCGGCAGACGAAGCGCGCAAAGCGAGGGGCGATTTGCCCACCCCGTCTGAAATCAAAGCCAATTTAGACAATTATGTGATTGGTCAAGACGTTGCCAAACGCACACTGGCCGTGGCAGTCTACAACCATTACAAACGCTTGCAGCACAAAGATAAGTCTAAGAAAGACGATGTTGAGCTGGCGAAAAGCAATATTTTGCTGATTGGGCCTACAGGTTCTGGAAAGACGTTTTTGGCACAAACTTTGGCTCGTATGTTGGATGTGCCTTTTGTGATGGCAGACGCCACCACGTTGACGGAAGCCGGCTACGTGGGAGAAGACGTTGAAAACATCGTCTCCAAGCTGCTGCAAAGCTGCAACTACGAAGTTGAGCGGGCGCAGCGCGGTATTGTTTACATCGACGAAATCGACAAAATTTCACGCAAGTCGGATAACCCATCCATAACGCGTGATGTGTCAGGTGAGGGCGTGCAACAAGCGCTGTTGAAGCTGATTGAGGGTACGATGGCTAGCATCCCACCGCAGGGTGGGCGTAAGCATCCAAATCAAGACTTTTTGCAAATTGATACGACGAACATCTTGTTCATTTGTGGCGGCGCGTTTGCAGGTCTAGAAAAAGTGATTGAAAACCGCACAGAAGCCTCTGGAATTGGCTTCAGCGCCATGGTGAAAAGCAAAGAAGTGCGTAGCATCACCGAAGTGTTCAACGAAGTGGAACCTGAGGATTTGATCAAATTCGGCATTATTCCAGAGCTGATTGGTCGTATGCCAGTGATTGCGACTTTGGCAGAGCTGACTGAAGATGCGCTGATGCAAATCTTGACCGAGCCGAAAAACGCTTTGGTCAAGCAGTACGGCAAATTGCTCAGCATGGAAGGCGTGGATTTAGAAATTCGACCATCCGCGCTAAAAGCCATCGCTCAAAAAGCCCTGAAACGTAAAACAGGCGCACGCGGTTTGCGTTCCATCTTGGAGTTGGCACTGATCGACACCATGTATGAATTGCCGAACCAAACCAATGTAGAAAAAGTCGTCATTGATGAGTCAACCATCAATGAAAACAAACCACCGTTAATGGTTTATCGCGATCTTGCTAAAAAAGCTTAAAGCTAAAGCCTAAAAAATACACATGTCCGCACCTATTGCCTTACCTGCTGAACCCTTAGATTTACCCTTGCTGCCGCTGCGCGATGTCGTGGTGTTTCCGCACATGGTTATTCCTTTGTTTGTGGGACGCCCAAAAAGTATCAAAGCCCTAGAGCTGGCCATGGCAGCTGAGCGTCGCATCATGCTGGTGGCACAAAAAACTGCGGCTAAAGACGAGCCATCCGTCACCGATATGTTTGACGTTGGCTGCGTTTCGACAATTTTGCAAATGCTGAAGTTGCCAGACGGCACGGTCAAAGTATTGGTTGAAGGCCAGCAACGCGCAACAGTGAACCGCGTGGATGATGCTGAATCACATTTCATGGCCAACATTACCCCTATAGAAACACAAGACCTTAAGTTGACCGCGAAGGGCGAGAAAACGCCTGACATCGAAGCTTTGCGCCGTGTGGTAATGCAGCAGTTTGATCAATACGTTAAGCTGAACAAGAAAATTCCACCGGAAATTTTGAGTTCAATTTCTAGCATTGATGACCCGGGTCGTTTGGCCGATACGATTGCAGCTCACTTGCCTTTGAAGTTAGAAAACAAGCAAGTCATACTTGATTTGTCAGACATCAAAGCACGTTTGGAAAGCTTGTTTGAGCAAATCGAGCGTGAAGTTGACATTCTGAATGTTGATAAAAAAATCCGTGGTCGCGTCAAGCGTCAAATGGAAAAAAATCAACGTGATTTTTATTTGAACGAACAAGTCAAAGCGATTCAAAAAGAACTAGGTGATGGCGAAGAGGGTGCTGATTTTGATGATTTGAGTAAAAAAATCAAAGATGCCAAAATGAGCAAGGAGGCTTTGAAAAAAGCTGAAACCGAACTCAAGAAACTCAAATTGATGTCGCCCATGTCTGCAGAAGCGACTGTGGTGCGTAATTACATCGATGTGCTGATTGGTTTGCCTTGGGCAAAGAAAACGAAAATCAAACACAACTTGCCAGAAGCTGAAAAGGTCTTAAATGCTGACCATTTCGGACTGGATAAAGTTAAAGATCGAATTTTGGAATACCTCGCGGTGCAACAACGCGTCGATAAAGTAAAAGCGCCGATTCTTTGTTTGGTCGGTCCGCCAGGCGTTGGTAAAACGTCATTGGGTCAATCCATCGCCAAAGCGACAGGGCGTAAGTTTGTGCGTATGGCTTTAGGCGGCATGCGTGATGAGGCTGAAATACGTGGGCACAGACGCACTTACATTGGCGCTTTGCCTGGTAAGGTGTTGTCTAATCTAAGCAAAGTGGGCGCGCGCAATCCGCTGTTTTTGCTAGATGAAATTGACAAGCTGGGCACGGAATACCGTGGTGATCCGTCAAGCGCTTTGCTTGAAGTTTTAGATCCCGAGCAAAACCATACATTTGCAGACCATTACGTAGAGGTTGATTTTGATTTGAGCGACGTCATGTTTGTCGCCACTTCAAATTCGATGAATATTCCATCTGCATTGTTAGATCGTATGGAAGTGATTCGTTTGGCGGGTTACACCGAAGACGAAAAAACCAATATTGCCATCACGTATTTGTTGCCTAAGCAAATGACAAACAATGGCGTGAAAGCCAGCGAGTTGAAGATTCCGTACGAAACCGTTCGCGACATTGTTCGCTATTACACGCGTGAAGCTGGCGTTCGCTCTCTTGAGCGCGAGTTGTCAAAAATTTGCCGCAAAGTGGTTAAAGGCTTGTTACTGAAGACTTACAAAGCCCCTGTCACTGTGACACCCGATAATCTCAACGATTATTTGGGTGTGCGTAAGTTCAGCTATGGTCGCGCAGAAGAGCAAAATCAAATTGGCCAAGTGGTAGGTTTGGCTTGGACCGAAGTGGGCGGTGATTTGCTGACCATTGAAGCGGCCATAATGCCAGGAAAAGGTGTGATCACGCGTACAGGTTCTCTCGGCGATGTGATGAAAGAATCTGTAGAGGCAGCGCGCACTGTGGTACGTAGCCGTGCCAAGCGCTTGGGTATCAAAGAAGAGATGTTTGAGAAACGCGATATCCATATTCACGTGCCTGATGGTGCTACACCTAAAGACGGCCCTAGCGCGGGCGCGGCAATGACGACAGCGTTTGTATCAGCGTTGACAGGTATTCCTGTTCGTGGTGATGTTGCGATGACGGGTGAGATTACCTTACGTGGTGAAGTGACTGCCATTGGTGGTCTCAAGGAAAAATTGCTGGCTGCTTTGCGCGGCGGTATCAAAACCGTTTTGATTCCTGAAGAAAATGCAAAAGACTTGCAAGATATTCCTGAGAACGTGAAAAACGGTTTGGAAATAGTGCCTGTACGTTGGATCGATAAAGTGTTGGAATTAGCACTGGAACGGGCACCGACACCTTTGCCTGATGTTGATGCAATCATTGAGGCAGTGACTGCTGCAACTGCTTTGTCAGCATCTCAGAGTGCACCGTCAGAATCCATCAAACATTAAATCCGAATCAGCTAAAAGTCGTGAAAAATAGCCTATAATTCCTATATCGACATGTAGTGATATTTGAGCAAATTTGAATATCATTTATAAGTTTATTTTGTTTTTTCAAACTTTCGATTTTTGAAAAAGCACTAAAAAATAGTTTATAATTTGTGTTGTGATTCGCGGGAATAGCTCAGTTGGTAGAGCGCAACCTTGCCAAGGTTGAGGTCGAGAGTTCGAGACTCTTTTCCCGCTCCAATTTTAAAAAGGGAAGCTAATGCTTCCCTTTTTTGTATTAAGTTACTCAACTAATAACGTGTTGGATAACGATGCAATCTGTATTTGAGCAACTGCTAAAATATTGGCTCGTTAAGTAAAGTTTTTGGCGCAGTAACAAAGCGGTTATGTACCGGATTGCAAATCCGAGTAGGTCGGTTCGACTCCGGCCTGCGCCTCCAAATTGCTCGGCTATGTGTTTTATGCATAGTTTGACAGCCTCGATGGTGGAATAGGTAGACACAGCGGACTTAAAATCCGCCGCTTTCGTTCATAGCGGGCGTGCCGGTTCGATTCCGGCTCGAGGCACCAAATCATAATTCTTTATCCAGCATACTAAAATATTGCTGCAGCCAGCGTATTTGCTGCCTGAACAGCTATTAATTTTGTAGCATTCTTGGATTCTGCTGAAGTATTCCATAACTTAGATTCCAAAGCAGCATTTGACGACAATTTGCGGTATCCTTGAGTGACATTCAGCAGATTTGTTTTACCTATGACCCGCTATAACGCCCCTTTTGAAATTCATGTGCACGGCCAAGTTGCACTGCTGCCTAGCGTCAAAATTGAGCAAATTCAAGACGCTTTGAAGCCACTTTGGAGCTACGCTGGCGCACGCTCTTTGTCAGATGGGGCAGGTAGTTCATACGAAGAAGAACCCGGTATTAAATTTGATGCAACAGAGCATCTTTTACAAATGTGTTGGACAGTGCCCGGGGATGAAGATTTTCGTCAGTCACTCGACGAAATGTGCATGAATTTGAATGAGATTGCAGAAACGGGCGCTGCGATTGAAGTGACTTTTTACGACACCGAGTTTGACGACGAAGACCGAGATGAAGATCCTAGCGTTGAAGACGATTCCAGGGACGACTTCCTAATGCTGTTTGTAGGCCCCACGCCTGCCGCCATCATGCAAGTTCAGCGCGATTTATTGGTGCAAGACGTTGTCAACCTCATGGAGCGTCATTTTGATGGTTCAGAGTTAGCGGGCGTAGTAGCCGAGGTTGATAAATTGTTCACAGAACGTTTTGATGCCTTGGTGAACTCACTTGAATTGGGTAAGCCCCCACGAGGTGGCGGCAGTGGCGGCGGTGGCTCAGCGCATGGCGGCGGTGGCCGTCGTCCGAAACACTTGCACTGAAGTTGAGAAATAACTAACTTCAAATAATTCAGCTGTGGCGCTATTCTCTAAAGATTCCCTAAACCCCGGCGTCAAAAAGCGGGAAGTCTTTGGCTGGGCGATGTATGACTTTGCCAACTCGGGTTACACGACAGTTGTTATAACTGCAGTATTTGCCGCTTATTTTGTGGGCGGCATTGCACAAAAAGCAGAATGGGCGACGCTTGCTTGGACGGCTGCACTCAGCGTGTCGTATGCCATCGTGATGTTGACCATGCCTAGTCTTGGTGCCTATGCTGATTTGCATGCAGCAAAAAAGCGACTTTTGGTTTTAACGACGGTTGCATGCGTCATTGCCACTGCTGCTTTGGCTTTTGCGGGGCCCGGCAGCGTAGCCTTAGCTATTTTTCTGATTATTCTGTCGAATACTTTTTACGCTTATGGTGAATCACTGACGGGTGCTTTTTTGCCTGAATTAGCAAAGCCAGAAGCCTTTGGCAAAGTGAGTGGCTGGGGTTGGAGTTTCGGTTACTTCGGCGGCATGCTGGCTTTGGGCATCAGTTTGGCCTATGTGTTGTGGTCACAAAGCAAGAGCATACCCGCTGACAAGTTTGTACCTGTGACTATGTTGATCACGGCTGTGATTTATGGCGCTGCAGCTTGTGTCACTTTTTGGCTCTTGAAAGAGCGCGCCACGCCCAATCCGCAAGCTTTGCAAGAAAGTGGTTTTAAAGCATCTTTGGAGCAGCTGAAAACCACTTTTAACCAAGCTAAACACTACAAAGATTTCATGTGGTTTTTAGCATGCGGTGTGTGTTACCAAGGCGGTGTTGCGGTTGCGATCACTTTAGCTGCCATCTACGCAGAACAGGTGATAGGCTTCAAACCACAAGAAACCATGGTGTTGATTTTTGTGCTGAACATCGCAGCAGCCGTTGGTGCTTTTGGATTTGGTTATTTTCAGGACAAAGTGGGTCATAAAATTGCATTAAGCATCACCTTGGTGGGCTGGATTGCAACTTGCATCATCGCAGCCATCACCACCACCAAAGGTGGTTTTTGGTATGCCGCTGCGATTGCTGGTTTATGTATGGGCAGCAGCCAATCTGCGGGTCGCGCCATGGCTGCCATGTTTGCACCACCTAACCAAGTGGGCGAGTTTTTCGGCCTATGGACATTTGCTACGCGCTTAGCCAGCATCATTGGCCCACTGAGCTACGGTGCAATTACTTGGGTGACAGGCGGAAACCAGCGCATCGCCATCATGTCAACGTCTGTGCTGTTTATTGCCGGTTTGTTATTGCTTATTCCCGTGAATGTTTCGCGTGGGCGTGCTGCTGCATTAAAACAGTTGAGTTAAAAATGAATCAACCAACGTTAAATTTTGTTAACTGCCCAGATGCAAAAGGTCAGCATCGCATGGCTTATTGGCAGTGGGGCGAAGCCAACAGCGATCACGTCGTCATCTGCGCCCATGGTTTGTCACGCCAAGGGCGAGATTTCGATGTTTTGGCTCAAGCGCTTTGTGATGCAGCACCTGGTAAATTGCGAGTTGTTTGCCCTGATGTGGTCGGTCGCGGCAAAAGTGATTGGCTCAAAGACCCAATGGGCTACCAAATTCCACAATACGCAGCAGACATGTTGGCATTGATTAACCAGTTGCAGCCCAAAACGTTAGATTGGGTAGGCACCAGCATGGGTGGTTTGATTGGCATGGTTGTGAGCGGTCAGCCGGATTTGCCACTGCCTGTGCCAGTACGCAAACTCATCTTGAACGATGTTGGCCCTGCCATCGAATGGCTCGCTATTCAACGTATTGGTCAATATCTAGGCAAAGGTGTCCAGTTTCAATCTATTCAGCAGGCTGCAGATGCCATGTGGGCTGTATCGACTAGTTTTGGTCCTCACACAAAAGAGCAATGGCTGGCTTTGTCGCAAGCCATGGTCAAACCCAATGGCGATGGCTTTATGCTGCATTACGATCCAGCCATTGCGATACCTTTTGCAAATGCAACTAAAGAGTCCACCAAACAAGGTGAAGCCATGTTGTGGGCGCTGTATGACAACATCAAAGCGACAACCTTGATAACGCGCGGTGCTCAGTCTGATTTATTGTCCGTTGAGACTGCGCAAGCCATGACGCAACGCGGCCCAAATGCGCAGTTGGTTGAATTTCAAGGTGTAGGCCACGCGCCTACTTTTATTGCGGCAAATCAAGTCAAAGTAGCCGTCGATTTTTTGATTGGAAAGTCTTAAGCCTTGTCCGAAGTCACCACGCAAACGATGCTTGAGAGCGCAAGAGTATTTGCTGAACCGTTCCTACGGCACTCAACCCTTGAAACAGGTGAAAACGCTTGGCTGCATGCACAAGCCGTTTCGCAAATATTGCTCGATATTGGTGGTTCTGAAGCCATGCAAGCGGCATGCTACTTGGTTTACACCTGCGAGCATTTGAACAAACCGCTTGAGATGATTGGTCAAGCGTTTGATGAAAATTTGGCATCTTTGGCGGTAGAAACCACCAAGTTGATGCAGATGCAAAAGCAAACCCGCGCTGTCACCGAAAAAGTAACAGCTACGGCACACACCGAAACTGTACGCAAAATGCTACTGGCGTTCTCACGCGATTTGCGCGTGGTGATGCTGCGCTTGGCGTCACGCTTGCAATCATTGCGTTACTTTGCTGCAACCAAGGCTGATGTTGCAGAAAGCATGGCGCGCGAGTCGCTGCAAGTGTTTGCGCCCTTGGCCAACCGTTTGGGCATTTGGCAGATCAAGTGGGAAATGGAAGACTTGTCTTTCCGGTTTTTAGAACCACAAATCTACAAAGATACTGCGCGTTTGTTAGATGAGAAACGCACTTTGCGTGAAGACTATGTCGAGCAGCTGCGCGAGCAGCTTCAAACTGATTTAGCCAAGCAGGGCATCAAGGCAGAGGTGCAGGGCCGCCCCAAACACATCTACAGTATCGTCAAAAAAATGCGTGGAAAAGCGTTGGGCTTTGATCAGGTGTTTGACATTCGTGCTTTGCGCGTGATTGTTGCTGAGATTGACGATTGCTATGGCGCTCTCAGTTGGGTACATGCGCAGTTCTCACCCATTGCTGACGAGTTTGACGACTATATTGCTAAGCCCAAAGCCAATGGCTACCAGTCCTTGCACACGGTTGTACGCGATGGTTTGGGGCAGGCCATTGAAATTCAAATTCGCACCCAGACAATGCATGACAAGGCAGAGCACGGCGTGGCGGCGCATTGGGTATACAAAGAAGCAGGCTCGAAAGGCTACGCTGGTGTGTCTGCCACTGGCAGCTACGATGCCAAAATTGCAGTGCTGCGCCAGCTGCTTGCTTGGGAGAGAGATTTAACGCAAACCGAGCAGGCGCAAGCCAGCCAAGAATCAGCGGCAATACTGAGTGACCGCATCTATGTGCTCACGCCAGAAGCAGCCGTGGTTGAGTTGCCACAAGGCGCTACTGCTGTCGATTTCGCCTACACACTACACACCGACCTGGGCCACCGCTGCCGAGGAGCCAAGTTAGATGGCGTGATGGTGCCGCTCAACACGCCGCTTAGAAACGGTCAAACTGTTGAAATCAATGCCTCCAAAGAAGGTGGTCCGTCGCGGGATTGGCTCAATGCCGATTTAGGTTATTTAACCAGCAGCCGTGCCAAAGCCAAGGTGCGGGCTTGGTTCAACGCCTTGGCCATGATGGAAACCACAGCGCGAGGACGTGAAGCGGTTGAAAAGCTGCTACAGCGCGAAGGCAAAACAGCCATCAAACTGGTCGACTTAGCCGTGCAACTCGGTTTCAAATCTGCCGATGATTTGTTTGAAGTGGTTGGCAAAGACGAATACTCGCTGCGCACCATTGAAGCGTTTTTCAAGCCCCCAGCCCCTGAACTCAGCACCGAAGAGCTGCTGCACAAACGCGCCAAAGCTGAAAAAACACCCACAGGTGGCGTTTTGGTCGTCGGTGTTGATTCACTCCTGACCCAGCTTGCCAAATGCTGCAAACCCGCACCCGGTGACGCCATTGGCGGCTATGTCACACGGGGCAAGGGTGTCAGCATCCACCGCCAGAGCTGCAGCAATTTTCAAGCTTTGGTAGCACGCAATGAAGCGAACGACGAAGGCCGCGTGATTGACGTGGCTTGGGCGAAAGACAAGTCGGCAAATCCGAGTACCCCGTCCAACGGCAGCGCTAACGAGGTTTACCCTGTGGATGTGGTAATTGAGGCCGCCGATAGTCAGGGCTTGCTGAAAGCGATTTTGGAAGTTTTTTCAAAAGACAAGCTAAACGTCATTGCCGCCAACACCCAGTCCCACCGCAGCAGTGGTGGCGACACAGCGGTGATGACCTTTACCGTCGAGGTAAGCAACTCTGCACGTTTGAACAAAGTGCTCAGCCAAGTGCTGGAAGTGCAGGGCGTGCGCTCAGCGCGTAGAAGATAACTACAAAGATAAAGACAAAATAGACCTGCGAGCAAAGAAAGCACGCTTTAGCCTGCTATAATCCGTATTGTCGAACAGACTTTTTAGGCGCGTAGCTCAGCTGGTTAGAGCACTACCTTGACATGGTAGGGGTCGTTGGTTCGAGTCCAATCGTGCCTACCAATTTCTTGAAGCTTGTAACCCTTATAAATCAATGGGTTACAGGCTTTTTTGGTTTTTGGGGTGGCAAGCTAACAATCATTTAATCATTTGTATAGCAATTTGTGTTGTAGACTGTAGAAAATCTCCATTTCTAAATATAAACTATAAGTAACCCAAGTATTTATTACCTAAGTTGCTATGATTTTTGAGTAAAAAGGCTTATCCTTTGCTGCCAAATAATACGCAAATTTTTTATTTGCTTTAGCCAAATCAAACTCTTCACCAAAAGATTCAAACCGCCACTTCCCCTTTCAACGCCCCTTTGTCGCCAAAAAGCTCGCTAACACACTTGCGTAGCCACTGATGCCCAGAATCACGATGAAGCCGTCCATGCCAAAACTGATGGATACTACTTTCGTCGATATGAACAGGCAACGCTTGCACCGTCAAATCAAAGGGTTTGAGGATGCGTTCAGCAAAACGCTGCGGCACAGTCGCCATCAAATCAGAGCAGGTCAAGACATCACCTAAGGCGACATAGTGCGGCACAGTCAGCCGAATGTTGCGGCGAATCTTTTGCTTATCTAACGCGATATCAACACGACCATGCCCCGTACCCGTTGCAAGAACGCGAACATGCTCAGCTTTTACAAATGCCTCTGCGTCTAAGGCATTTTTTCTTGCCAAAGGATGTGTTTTGCGCATCAAACACACGTACTTTTGTCTAAATAGGGCTTGTTGGAAAAAACCAGCCTGAAGCTGCGGCAATAACCCCAGCGCCAAATCGATGTGTCCGGTAGACATTTCCTCTTTCAAGGATGAAGACGTCACACTGACGATGTTCAGCGTCACATGAGGTGCATGTCCAGACAAAGCACCGATGAGTACAGGTAAAAAATACATTTCCCCCACGTCGGTCATCGCTATTGTGAAATTTCGAGTGCTGGTTTTAGGATCAAACTCAGCCCGCACAATCAACGCTTGCTGTAGGACATCAAGCGCCATAGCCACAGGCTCTGCGAGTTGCAAAGCATACGGCGTGGGCTCCATGCCGCGCTGTGTCCGTAGAAATAAATCATCGCCAAGACTTGTGCGCAAACGACCTAACGCGCTACTAACGGCGGGTTGACTCATGCTCAGCAGCGTAGCTACGGCAGATACTCGCTTGAGAATGAGTAAATGGTGAAACACCAGCAACAAGTTCAAATCAATGCGTGAAAGTTCCAATGTGAAACCTCATGGTTATTTGAAAATCAAATAACTATTATATTGATATTTCGATTTACTTAGTACTTCGAATTGGTCATGATCCGTCTTGAAAAATATTGTCCAAAGAGATATTGAGGAGACTTCATGCAAGAACAAGCGATTCATTGGGAAACTAAGGGTACCAGTCGTATCCCTTTTGCCGTCTATACAGATACCGACATCCATAAAAAAGAGTTGGAGCGGTTCTTTTACAAAGCACACTGGAACTATGTCGGGCTTGAGGCTGAGATTCCGAATCTGGGCGATTTCAAGCGAACAGTCGTGGGCGAACGTTCGGTCATCATGACGCGCAGCCAAGATGGTCAGATTCATGTGGTTGAGAACGTTTGCGCACATCGTGGGGTAGCCTTCTGCCGTGAACGTCATGGCAATAAGAAAGAATTGGTTTGTCCTTACCACCAGTGGAGCTATACACTGGATGGCAACTTGCAGGGCGTGCCGTTTCGCCGTGGCGTGCGCACACCTGAGGGCAAAGTAAACGGCGGCATGCCTGCAGACTTTGACCCCAAAGAGCATTCGCTAACCAAGCTCAAAGTCGCTGTACGCGGTGGCGTGGTATTCGCGTCCTTTGATCATGATGTCGAGTCACTTGAAGATTTCATGGGGCC
>JBEGUP010000022.1:0-13164 GCA_041178825.1 Pseudomonadota bacterium
AGGGCCAAACTGCTGCTTTTGCAACTCTCCCTTGTCGTTTTTCTTGGCAATGATTGGAGGAGCAAGGTGGTAATTGAGTTTGTAGTCGCCCTCAAACATAGCAGCTATCTTTTTCTCAAACGCACCGTCGCTGTGCAATCTGGCAACTTCGTACTCGTCTTTATAGGCCATGAGTTTGAAGAGATTTTTGGCTACGGCTTCTGTCAAAGGTAAAGCTTTGGCAATGGCATCCGCTTTTAAAGTTTGCTCTTTGTTGCGAATTTTTTCAACAAAATCAACGTAGTTAACGGCATAAGCGGTGTTTTGGTAAGCAGTTAGGAATTCGAAACGCTTAGCGATGATGTCTTCTAATGAATCTCGTTTCTTAAAGTCAATCACGCTCACAGCGTTGTCGCTAGCCTGCAATAACTGCTCAACCTCATTCCAATTGTGTGCCGCGCGGCAGCCCCATTCAAACGCGGTTTTGTTGTTATCAACCGCCACAGCGTTCAATTCAATTGCCCGCAGGAGCGATGCTTTTTGCAATGGCACCCAGCCTTTTTGCCAAGCATAGCCCAGCATGATGGGGTTGGTGTAGATGCTGTCGCCCATCATCACGGTGGCCAATGCGTCTGCATTGAAAGCGCTAACGCCACCATTTTTTCCACCGTTTTTGATATCTTCGCCAACGATTTGCATGATATTGTCAACACAGCTTTGCGCCGGATTCTGCCAATTGGCATTTTTCACGAAAGCTGCCGTCGGCGTGCTGTGCGCATTCAGCGCAACATGCGTACGCCCCGCACGCATGCGCAGAGTGGTTTCTTTGTTGGCAGAAACAATCGGGTCGCAGCCAATGATCAAATCCGCACCAGCCATGCCCACGCGCGTGGTGCGAATGTCGTCTTGATGGTCAGCAATCAGCACATGGCTCCAAGTTGCACCGCCTTTTTGTGCCAAACCACCGGCATCTTGGGTGACAATGCCTTTGCCTTCAATGTGTGCCGCAAAGCCCAACAACTGCCCTATGGTGATGACACCAGTTCCACCTACACCATTCACAACAATGCCATAGGCTTGTGGTGTAGCCAAGATGGTTGGCTCTGGCAAGGCTGACAACGTGAACGGATTCGGCGTTGCTTTGGTAGCTTTACTCTTCTTTTTAAGCTGCCCACCTTCCACGGTCACAAAGCTTGGGCAAAAACCTTTGACGCAAGAGTAGTCTTTATTACAACTGCTTTGGTTGATGGTGCGTTTGCGTCCAAAATCTGTCTCTAGCGGTTCAACGCTCAGGCAATTGCTTTGCACACCGCAGTCGCCACACCCCTCACAAACCAGTTCGTTAATAACAACGCGCTTGGCTACATCCACCATGGTGCCACGTTTGCGACGGCGGCGTTTTTCTGTGGCACAAGTTTGGTCATAAATGATGACTGTTGTGCCTTTGATTTCACGAAATTGCTTTTGAATCGTGTCTAGTTCGTCACGGTGATGAACGGTGACGGCTGAAACCAAAATAACACCTTCATATTTTTCTGGCTCATCGGTTACAACGACAATTTTTGCAGCACCTTCCGCTTGCATAGATTGCGCAATTTGTACCACCGAGTGCCCTTCAGGGCGCTCACCCACAGGCTGGCCACCCGTCATGGCCACTGCATCGTTGTACAAAATTTTGTAGGTAATGTTGACACTCGCCGCTATGGACTGCCGCACAGCGAGCAAGCCACTGTGAAAGTAGGTGCCATCTCCCAAATTGGCGAAAATGTGCTGATCTGTGGTGAATGGCTGCTGCCCAACCCAAGGTACGCCCTCGCCCCCCATTTGGGTAAAACCGACTGTTGACCTATCCATCCAAATGCTCATGAAATGGCAGCCAATACCGGCCATAGCACGCGAACCTT
The DNA here is from genome assembly GCA_041178825.1 of Pseudomonadota bacterium. GTDB lineage: Bacteria > Pseudomonadota > Gammaproteobacteria > Burkholderiales > Burkholderiaceae_C > Aalborgiella. Next base: position 1,884 of record JBEGUP010000022.1, read on the forward strand.
CCGGCACTTTGGTAGAGGTGTTGTGTGGGCAACCCGAGCAAAACCAAGGTTGACGTTCGGCATCGCTCAATTGCTGAATCGTTTGCACTCGCATGGCGCGTTCTTTGGCTTCTAATATGGTCAGTTGCGCATCAATTCCCTTGCGAATATCACTGCCTTCGCCGCCATTAAGCCCAAGTTTTTTCAAACGACCTGCAATTGCTTTGGCGATGATTGCTGGTGATAAATCTGCATTAGCTCGCAGCAAGGTGTTTGCACTCGGGCTCGGTGTCGACCACTCACCACCTTCCATTTCGTTGAATTTACCCAACACCGTAGGACGCACATCATCTCGCCAGTTGTACAGCTCTTCTTTGAGTTGATACTCAATGACTTGGCGCTTTTCTTCGACCACCAAAATTTCTTGTAAGCCAGTGGCAAATTCACGTGTCAACTGGGCTTCCAAAGGCCACACCACGCCGACTTTGTGCAAACGAATGCCAAGCTGGCGACATATAGCATCGTCTAAACCTAAATCTAGCAAAGCTTGACGGGTATCGTTGTAGGCTTTACCGCTGGCTATCAAACCAAAGCGGTCATTCTTCCCTTCAATGGCGTTGTAGTTGAGCTTGTTGGCGCGAATGTAAGCCAAGGCGGCATACCATTTGTAGTCAAACAAACGTGCTTCTTGATCTAACGCTGCATCCGGCCAGCGGATGTGCAAGCCACCCGCTGGCATTTCGAAATCGGTAGGTACGATAATTTTGACGCGCTCAGGATCAATCATCGCTGTTGCACTGGACTCTACGATTTCTTGAATCGTTTTCATACCCGCCCAAACGCCTGAAAAGCGGCTCATGGCAAAGGCGTGAATACCTAAATCAAGTATTTCTTGAACATTGGCAGGAAAGAAAACTGGCAAACCGCAGGCTTTGAAAATATGGTCGCTTTGGTGTGCTGCAGTTGAGCTTTTGGAAATGTGGTCATCACCTGCAACTGCAATCACACCGCCAAATTCTGTCGTGCCCGCCATATTGGCGTGTTTGAAAACATCAGAGCAACGGTCAACACCTGGGCCTTTACCGTACCAAATGCCAAATACGCCATCGAACTTATTCGTCCCTGGGGGTGAAAAACCCAGTTGCTGTGTTCCCCATAGTGCAGTAGCGGCCAATTCTTCGTTAACACCCGGCTGAAAGACGATGTTTTGCGCTTTTAGATAGGGTGCCGCTTTCCACAAAGCTTGGTCATATCCACCCAATGGCGAACCACGATACCCACTAACAAAGCCTGCTGTATTTTTGCCTTGTAGCTGATCACGCAAGCGTTGCAGCATGGGTAGTTTGACCAAAGCTTGCACCCCACTCATGAAGGCATGACCGTAATCGAGCGAATACTTGTCGTCCAAAGTGACTGTTTCTAACGCTTTGCGGATGTGCTCTGGCAAGGGTGCATTCATGCTGTGGGTCTCTCGTTGTTATTTGTATTACTGCAAAGTGTATGCCTGAAGAGCGGGTAAGTGTTTGCTATTTTTGCTTGAAATTAGCTACTTTATGGATAAATCTTGCTTAAAATATAAAAATATGGAAACACTTGATAAGTTTGACGTCTTAATATTGAAAGAACTACAAGCAGATGCGCGTCTCACGAATGCTGAACTGGCTTCACGCGTTGGGCTGTCTGCAGCACCTTGCTGGCGGAGAGTTCGGGCACTAGAAGAAAGTGGCTTCATCAAAGGGTACCGTGCTGAGATAGACCGCCACAAAATAGGCTTGGGCGTTTTGGCGTTTGTAAGGCTTGATGCCGAGAGAAATCGTGGTGACGTAACACGCGAGCTAGAAGAGGCCATCAAAAAACTACCGCAAGTGGTGAGCTGCCACTACATCAGCGGTACTGGCACGTTTGAGCTACAAGTGGTGGCACAGGATTTGGATAATTTCTCTAACTTTGCACTCAAACAATTGATCAATTTGCCAAACGTTAAAGATTTGCACACGAGCTTCTCCTTGGGTGAGGTGAAAGCCAGCAGTGAATTGCCACTAGACCATTTGGTGAAAAAATTAACGCGGTGATTTAGGCCACAACACCCACATTTGAAGCGGTTGCTTGATGCGTCCAGCCAAGTCCCCAGCTTCAGCACCCCAACCCATGAAGTAATCAGCGCGGACTGCCCCCGTGATTGCACTGCCCGTGTCTTGCGCAAAAACCATTTTTTGAAAACGTTGTGCCGCACCCTCTGGACCACTACTTGATAACCATACTGGCGTGCCATAGGGAATGCTAGCGCGGTCTACCGCTATGGAACGTCCTGGGGTGAGTGGCACACCTTGCGCACCTTTAGGGCCAATTTGAGTATCTGACATGGCCTCTTCGCGAAAGAACACAACGCGAGGGTTGCTCCACAGAAGCTCATTCAAACGATTCGGATTGCGAGCCAACCAATTTTTGATACCTGGCCAAGACACATCGCGCGTGCCACCTTGGTCAAGTAACCATCGACCAACGCTTCTGTAGGGTTGCTCATTGGTGCTTGCATAGGCCAATCGGACAGTGCGCTTAGAACCATCACCTTCTAGCATATTGACGCGACCTGAACCTTGAATATGCAAAATCAAAGCATCAATAGGATCCGCAACATAAGCGATTTCTAGTCCACGCAATTGCGCCTTTACTTGTGCTGAAGTATCCATTTCTTGCCGCGTGTACCATGGACTTTTACCATTCATATTGACTGGTGGACGATATAAAGGGATGGTAAAGCCTGGACGCCATTGGCGCGACGCTTCTAAGACAGGTTCGTAATAGGACGTCAGCAAGCCCTCGGTTGGACCTTGCAAACTTTCAACGCGATAGGGCTGCAGGGTTTGCATCATCCAGTGTCTTTGCTCAACGCTAGTTGCAATGCTTAGGCGTCGAATTTCAGGACACAAATAGGCGTTGGCTGTTGCCGCATTTTGACAACTTTTTAACCATGCATTCCATGCTTCATATTGCGTGACATCATTATCTTGCCAGCCTGGCAGATCACGCCATCGGACTGGCAGCCAACGGCTTTTTGCTTGCAATATCGGTGCAGGTAGAACGCTCGTTTCATCAACTGAAGCTACTGGCGAAATAGTCTCATGACTTGGAGCTAGTGGTGTTGTACAAGAGGCTAAGAAGCCTACAATCAAACCGCAAATAAAAATACTTTGAAAAAGACTAAGTGAGTTTTTTCTAGGAGAAATCATGACTTTATTATTACTCGAAGCTTTGTTGGCGTTACTGATCTTGATTGGTATCGTGTGGTGGACCATGTTTTCAGGACGCACAAAGGGTGAGATTCGAAACAAAGGACAGTTGGATGAACCCAAAAAAATCGAATCAAACGAAATGCCCGATCAAAATAACCGCTAAATATCATTCAACATTGTTTATAAAACCCGATGCTGCAATGCCGGCAATTGTTGACGATGATGTTTCAATGTAGCGATATCCAAATCTGCCATCACCACGCCTTCACCCTCTGGCAACACCGATAACACAGTACCCCAAGGTTCAACGACCATGGTATGCCCCCAAGTTCGCCGACCAGAGGGATGTGTTCCACCCTGCGCTGGTGCAATAACGTAGGCCAAATTCTCTATGGCTCTTGCTCGGAGCAAAATTTCCCAATGCGCTTTTCCTGTAATGTACGTGAATGCGCTGGGAACCAACCAAGCATCTACCTCTTGCGCTCGGTACAGCTCGGGGAAGCGCATGTCATAACAAACGCTTAAGCCAATACGCCAAGTATGGCCGTCTTTTGAAGGCAATTCAAAACTGGTTGGAACATCACCACGCTCTAAAACATGCGATTCATCGTAACGCTCGATACCATTGTCAAAACGGAATAAATGAATTTTGTCGTATCGAGCCGCTAATTCCCCCTCAGGTGAATAGACCAAAACACTGTTGCGGACATGCATGGGATCCGAAGTACCCATTGGCATAGTCCCGCCGATGATCCACAACTTCAATTCACGCGACATATCAGCGAAAAATTCTTGAATTTTTCCATGACCGGACTGCTCCGAAATACTCAATTTATCAGTATCTTTGCTACCGATCATGCAAAAATACTCCGGCAAAGCAGCAAGTTCTGCGCCTTGTTCTGCAGCTTGTTTTAGCAGCAATGCTGCATGTTGCAAGTTAACATCCAAGTCGCCACCAGCGACCATTTGAATTGCAGCAACTTTCATGAAACAGTTCCTTATTTTTTAACATCTGGCCTTGGGGTTCTTTTTACTTCTGTCACCACAGGTTCTGCCCAAGTTCCAGAAACTTTAAATTCTTTTGTCACAGCCTCAATCAAAGGTTGTCTGAGAAACAATTGCGCTAAAAATGTACCCAACCCGATAGCAGGATTAATGGCAGAGGCGACCAATAATGAGGCTACGCCGGCATTTACCTCAGGCGCATAAACAACTCTGATATCTTGAGTACCAGCCGCTATGTCAGATTTTCCATCCATCAAAATCACCGCATTGACACCGCTGATTTGCATGTTGTTGGTCGTTGCCAGTCCTTTGTCGATAGCCACATCGCCACGCAGGAAGTCGAAAACAAAACCTTCGCTAAATACATCTCGAAAGTCTAATGTCAGCCGTTTTGCAATCGACTGCATACTCAATACGCTCAGCAGTTTTGCTGCCCCCGGATCTACCTTCAAAAATTGGCCGTTCTCGACGTTAATATTAAATTGCCCAGCTAATGTCGGGTAATTCATTGCCAAAGGTGAGCCGCGCCAAGTTAGCTGTCCATCGAGTTTTCCTTTGCCGTTGCGAACTACGCCTTTGAAGCCAAAACGATCAAGCAGCTGTCCAGTATCAGATATATCCAACTTGAAATCTATGCCTGTAGTTCGACGTTCAAGCGTATTTAACACATTCGTATCGCCTTTGTTTGCCGCGTCATTACGCAAGCCTTCACGATATGCCCAAAAACCATTTGCAGTTAATTTTGCTTCTGGCACTGTAATATTTAGTCGATTCAAACGCCAGATGCGCGCATTGTCAGCAACACCGGTTGTGCTGGACAACCGATTAACGGCATCAATCTCAATACGACCAAATTTACGCCCCCTCAATTCAAAATCTTCAACCACCAAATCTAAAGCAGGAATGCTGACTGGTTGTTCGTCTAACAATTTTTCAACATCTTTAACTTGTGCTTCACCAATCACTAAGCGTGCAAGTCGCGCGTAAATACGCCCAGTAACCAGTGATGCTGTGGGTTGTCTATATTCCACATAGCCACTGAGCTGTTTAGCCTCCATATTGGCACGCCAAATCGAACCCTCACGTGATCCACCGATAACAACATTCTCAAATTTTCGCCCCTCAACGACTAACTCTTTTGCTCGAATGGCCATCGTTGACGGAATCAAATCATCAAAAACATGTTGATTCGAAGCTGCCTGCACACCAGCTTTTGCTGCAGTGCCAACGCTGCTATTTTGCAAAGAAGAAAAAAACTTAGCCCATTCATCCGCGTCCAAACGATCAACATTAATATTAGCTGCGACGGCATTGTTCGGCTCTGGCGTCCCCTCCCCAATATCCAAGCCCACACTCATGGATCCGCGTATGACCTTTGGGACATTACCGCTGATATCGCGCATGAGTTTGAAGTCTGCAATTTTTTCAACACTCAAGCTTATATTGTCTTTTAACCGAACTTTGCCATCTCGCTCAGGGATGGTTGATGATTCAAGTAACGTGTTTTCAAATTTCAACGGCCAAATACTTTGCGCAGACTTGTTAAATGGCTCAGGCAAGGTCAAAGCCAAACCTTGTAAATTGGTTTGAACAGAAACTTCCGTTTGATCATGTGCAAAACGCAACTGGGCAGAATAAGCCGTACTCCCAGAAGCACTTTTAGCCAACTGTGGAATAAAACTTAGCTCACTTGCGCGCTGTAACCCTAGAGCGCTAGCAATCCCTTGTCCACGAATGACAACGCCTTTACCCGTTGGACTGAGCGCTGGATCATTTGCATTTAGATTACCACCGTCAAAACGAACCGCATCACCAAACATCAACGCCTGCGCATCTTTGATCAAGAATCCTTTTTCAGAAAAGCGCAGCAAGCCTTTGGCTTGACCAATCAACGGGGTTTGTGGGGTCATCTGAACATCATTTCCTAAGAAAACAATATCACCTTTGACGCGTGTCTTGTTCAAATCCCCAATCGGCAACGATAAATCAATTTTAAAATCACCTGAACCAGTCGATGTGGCCCTGTTCAACGATTGGCTTGTTATGTCATACAAAGGCGATTTGTTGACAAAACCCAGCATGTCCGCCATGGTGCTTTTACCTTGTGCGTTCACATTAACAACCGTAGATTTCAAATCTGGAATAGTGACATTAGTTTGCGCTATGACAATTCCAGGCAAACCTGCAACTTCTGCAGTCGTACTTTTAACGTTTAAGCTGGTTCTATCTAACACCATTTCACCAGCTACTTTACTTAATTCAGGCCATGGCAAATCGGCAGGATGTTGTAAACGTTTAGGCACATATGCAACCCGTGCATTGTTAAATTTTGCAGTGATTTTGAAATCGCCTTGATTCGCTTTTGCAGCAGGTATGGACCAAACCTCTCCCTTAATTTTGAAATCGACCTCGCTTGCCTTACCCTCAATCAACAAATCTCGCACATATTCACGCGCTTGTATAGGAATACCCAATGGCAAATAGCGAGAAACTCTGGATAATTCAGCATTAGTCAATTTCGCATTTAAATCCAGCACACCAGGAAATTTACTTCTGTTGATTGCGGTCACGGGATCGCTGGTTTTCCAAGTCAATTGCGCAGCGCCTTGAGCATCTGCATTTTTAAAACTCAGATTGCTGACGGACACATCTATCTTTGAATCAGCTTTACCTTTTGTTGTCGTTTGCGTCGTACGCCAAACAACATCGGCACTCAGTTGATCAATGGGTATCACTGCATCACTGAATACACCCGGAAGATCAATCGAACCTTTATCGATAGCAATTTTTGCCTTGCCACCCACTGAGCTGACATCGAAATCAATATTCGCACCACGAAAACCAGGCCGCCCTACCGCATCATGCTTATCAACGCCCTCACCAACTTGTTGACCGCTAGATTTTGATGAGATCTGCACACCTTTGATGACACCTTTAGCTTTGAGGTCCTGCGGTGCATCTGGATAACCGCGCCAATGTGCAGATATCGACTCAATCACGCCTTGCGGCGCTAGGCTAGTCAATAACTCATGGGTTGAAGTACCCAAAGGAATTTTGTTGGCAATCAAACTAATAACTGCCAAATCTAGCTTGTCCGCCTTAAAGTCGTTGATGCTTTGTGTGGCATCAAAAGTATCCGCGTCGCCACTTACGACAGACGTGTTTTTGGGCGTTGTAGGGTTTGTTTGTGAAAACAGCATGTTGCCACCCGGCCAGCGCAAACCATCTTGCGTTTGAAATTGCAAATTTTGTGTCGATGCTTCAAAACCTTGCTCAAGCTTGCGCCCTATCAACCTGCCAGACATGGACTGCAGTGCCAATGGCTCTAAGCCTTTACCCAGCGTTGCATCCACTTGCGCTAAAGCAACATCCGCTGTGGTGCTAACCCACTCACCTTTGACAATGCTCGTCCAAGCTTTTAAAACGCCAACCCCGCGTCCCGACTGCCCATCCAGCTTGATATAACGACTGATTTCTGACACATCAACTTTCGCAAAATCGGTAAAAATTTGACCCGACCATGCTTTAACATTGCCCTTATCAACAGACAAAAGCGATTGTGTGAATTGCCCACGCAGTGAAAATCTGTCACCCCAAACCGCAGGTGGCGTCGCATCCAAACGTAATTCATGCTTATTCAAAGGGTTGCGCGACACAAAATCAACCTGACTCAAGGTCAAAGGCGGTGGCACACCCAAAGCACCGTTGGGCATTTCGTCCACCCAATGAACCACACCATTGCGAATGGCAAACTCAGGTTGCGAGAAAAACCAGTCTGCCCCGCCACCCGATTTTTTGTCATCCTTCGAAAAATCTAAACCTGCAATGGTTAATTTACCTTGTGCATCTCGTCGAATGTTCAATTCTGGCGATTCGATCAAAATTTGCTCTACATTCAATTGCAGCAGGGATGCTGGTGACACGGATGCCAGAATACGTGGTAATTTCAAGGCTTCACGTCCAGCAGCATCCAGCAAAGCGATGTCTTTGAGCTCAAATGAAGGAATAATGCCTATAGATTTTGCAGAGATTTCACCAATTTTTACAGGAACACCCAGCACTTTGCTGGCTTCAATTTCCAGTCGCGGGCGAAATTCGCCAATTCGGGGCACAATCACCCAATGCAAAGCCATCCATGCCATACCGAACATCAACCACGCAGCCACAGCCAAGCCCAGCAGCAGCTTGCTCAGCGCGGCGGTGATTTTCCAGAATGTCAGGGAAGCTTGGTCGGATTGATTCATAAATATCAGTACACAATTATGACTGCTCGATTTGGTCATAGTTCCTAATTAATACGTGCTTACAGCCTCTAATATGTCGAACTTGCTCAGGTTTGCCCATTATTCACGGTTCTTTCAGCGTATTGATAGGCGTTACGCTGATGATTTGGACGCCCTAGCGCTAGGCGAGCCACAACGTACCGATATGCAAATTTGCTTCGATACGCTGAGAAACAAAGGTCTAGATGTCAGCTCGGCGCTGCGTATTTTGCGGCAGTTGGTGATGCACAGACTGATCCAATTGGATTGCGAACAACGTGCCGCCCTCAGTGTGGTGACCCGTGCGGTGACCGATTTGGCCGAGTTGGCACTTGAAATTGCCTTAAAAACCGCTTATGAAGAACTAGACACCTTGCACGGCAAGGTGAACAACGCGCAAATGTGGATTGTGGGCATGGGCAAGCTGGGGGCGCGTGAACTCAACGTTTCTAGCGATATTGACTTGATTTACGTCTACGACCAAGACGGTGAAACGATGGGTAACTCGGATGGTCGTCACAAAATTTCACACCACGAGTATTTTGCCAAAGCCGTCAAAATCGTCTACGAATTGATAGGTGCCACGACAGAGCATGGCTTCGTTTTTAGGGTCGACTTAGCCCTGCGTCCGCATGGCAACTCCGGCCCTGCAGCGATTTCTTTGTCTGGATTGGAGCAATATCTGCAAGTGCAAGGCCGGGAATGGGAGCGCTTTGCGTGGCTGAAAAGCCGCGTGGTTGCGCCACAAAGCAGCATTGCAAACGGCTCTGCTAAGGATTTACGCGACGTTGTTTTACCCTTTGTTTTCAGAAAATACTTGGATTACAACGTTTTTGAGTCGCTACGGACCTTGCACCGCCAAATTCGTCAAGAATCTGCCCGCCGTAGCGCTGGCAGACCAGAGCGGGCAAATGATGTGAAGCTCTCGCGCGGAGGTATTCGCGAGATTGAATTTACTGTGCAACTACTGCAAGTGGTGCGTGGCGGTCAATTCCCAGAATTACGCAGACGCCCCACGTTGGATGCCCTGCAACGCGTCGCCCTCGCTGGTTTGATGCCGAAAGGCACGGCAGACGCCTTGTCAAAAGCCTACGAATTTTTACGCCGTGTAGAACACCGCATCCAATACCTAGACGACCAGCAAACCCACACCATGCCCACGCAAGATGCTGATTTGCAATGGATCGCGCAAACCATGGGCTACAAAGAGTGTGACAGCGACAGCTGCGCATTTTTAACTGATTTAGATGCCCACCGCGAGCTTGTTGCGAACGAATTTGACAAACTTTTAGGCGGTTTTCAAGAGGCAGACAAACCCGCCAACCGATCACAAGAATGTAAAGTTTGCCCCTTGCCAGACACTGCAAAAGCACCTAAAACTGAGTTAAATATCTCAACTGCAGCATTCGATAAACGCGTTTCAGAACTTGCACAGCACCCGCGCGTGCTTAACCTGCGCGAAGACGCCAGAAATCGACTGATGCGCCTTGTAGAACGCACCCACGCATGGCTGCAAAGCGGCCGTGTTACAGAGCTTGCTTCCCTGCGAAGTGCCGACTTTTTGGAGCCCCTTTTACGCCGCGAAAGCTACCTCGCGCTCTTATGGGAGCGCCCTGTGGTGCACGAACGCCTGCTCAAGCTTTTAGGCAGCGCACGCTGGCCCGCCAAGTATTTGCTGCAACACCCCGGCGTGATGGACGAACTGGCTGGCGATGCATGGTTGACCGAACGCTTCAGCCCAGCAGAATTTGAAGCCGAACTGTCGCTGCGTCTCAAATCGCTGAAATCAACAGGCGAAGACGATGCAGAGACACTTTTGAACCTTCTGCGTCGCGCCCACCACGCAGAGCTGTTTCGCACACTCGCGCGCGATATTGAAGGCCAGCTCACCGTTGAGCAAGTGGCTGACGACCTCAGCTCACTGGCTGACACCGTGCTACGCGTCACCGTGGCTTGGTGCTGGGAGCGGCACAAAAATAAGCACATAGATGCCCCAAAAATCGCCATCATCGGCTACGGCAAGCTGGGCGGCAAAGAGCTGGGTTACGGCAGCGACCTCGATATTGTGTTCATCTACGAAGATACTGACGAAAATTCTGGTGAAATATACAGTACTTTTGTGCGTAAGCTCATCACTTGGCTGGACACCAAAACCTCAGAAGGCGATTTGTTTGAAATCGATACCGCCCTGCGCCCCAACGGCAATTCCGGCTTGTTGGTAACTTCTTTTTCAGCTTTTGCAGACTACCAAGAAAAGCGCGGCAGCAACACGGCATGGACCTGGGAACACCAAGCCATGACCCGCGCCCGCTTTGTCGCTGGTTTTGAACCCTTGCGAGCAAAATTCGACCAAGTTCGCCAAAACGTTATCAGCGCCCCACGCGATTTGCCCGCTTTGAAGCAAGAAATCATCGCCATGCGCGACAAAGTCCGCGCCGCACACCCCGTCAAAGCTGATCAATTCGACGCAAAATTCGATGTCAAGCACAGCCCAGGCGGCATGCTGGACGCCGAATTCGCCGTGCAATACCTCGTCTTAGCCCACAGCGCCGCTCACCCCGAACTGCAACTTAATCTTGGCAACATCGCGTTGATGCAACGCGCCGAGGCTGCAGGCCTGATCCCCAAAGGCACGGGCGACGCAGCCGCCAGCGCCTACCGCAAACTGCGCCACATTCAGCACGTCGCCCGCTTGGACGAGGCAACGACGCAGGTATCTGCAGCGGATTTAGAAATTGAACGCGATGCGATGTTGGTTTTATGGAACGCCGTTTTTGCTATGTAATTTATAGCTACTTAGGC
>JBEGUP010000023.1:0-13082 GCA_041178825.1 Pseudomonadota bacterium
CAATTTAGGCTGTAAATACAAAGGCCAGTGGTTAAATTTAACTAAAAATCGTTCAGCTAAGCCAGAGAAAAAGCTCTAACAAACACGAATGACTAGAGTAAATATGAGACAGATGAATGTTTAAAAAATGGTTTTCTAAAGGCGAGGCAAGTCCCGCATACCCGCTGGTTTCTGCTGCTGACTATTCGCTGGTATGGGAAGGTAAACACACCCTCCCTATTCCAGACTGGGAAGCTTGTGAGCCGCTTGAAAGTATCAGCCACGATGAGAAAAACCAGCATTGGAATAAAGTAGCGGCGAGCTGGTTGAGCAAGTTGGGGGCGTCATTCAATGAGCCGATTGATCTGCGCGAATCTGCTAACTTTTTTGCACTTTCGGCTTTACCTGCGCGTGAAACTGAGGTGTTGCTGGACTATGCTGAGCGGGCGCTAAAACGCAATTTGGCTACGCTGGGGGGTATTGCATCGGATGATGGCCTAGGCAAGCATGTGGTGATGGTGCTGCCAAACGAGGATGACTACTACCGCTATGTGAGCGAGTATTACGCACAGGACGGTGAGTTTGCGTTTTCAGGGGGAATGTATCTCCAGCACGGTTATGGGCATTTTGTGTTTAGTAAAGGCAGTATGGACGCGATGGAACCCACACTGGTGCACGAGTTAACGCATGCCTTGGTATCGCATTTGCCCATGCCAGCTTGGGTCAACGAAGGTTTGGCCGTGAATACCGAGCGCCGCTGGGCACCGCGCCCACCCCAATACCAACCCCATGAGCTAGCCCGCAAACACAGCCGATTTTGGAATGATGAGACGATGCAGCAGTTTTGGTCAGGCAAGTCGTACCTGCGCCCTGATGACGGCAATCTCCTGAGCTACGACCTAGCCCAACGTCTGATTGCACTCATTGGTCAAGACCATGAGCGTCTGACCCGCTTTGTCAATTTGTCCAGTTCGCAAGACGGTGGCAGCCAAGCCGCTTTGGATGTTTTGGGTATGACGTTGGGAGAATTGACGGAACAGGTTATCGGGGCGCATTTCGTTGCACCTGACGCAACTCAATGGAATCAGGAAGCTGAAAAGGGTTGGTTTTAAATGCTATTATTTTAGTAGCTAATAAGTCAATAAATACGACGACCTTGGGTATATTTAAGCTTTAAAATTGGTTTTCAGTGAATAAACTTACCGCCCCGCCCAATGATGGTCAGGTCTGAAAAGTTCGAGCCTTCGTGCGATTTGGCGCTGTAATTGATGGTGAAACCGCCCATGTTGTAGTCTTTCAGCGATTCCAGCGCTAAGACTAAACCTTCTCGGCTCAGGCCACGGCCGGCGCGTTTGAGGCCTTCGGTCATCACTTTGGCGGCTAAAAAACCTTCAAAGCTGGAGAAGTCGAATTCTTTTTGGCCCAATTCCGTCATGCGCTGTTGGTATTCACGCACGATCACGCTGCTGCCTTGGAATGGGAAGGGTACGACTTGCGAAATCACCACGCCAGTACCGGCATCGCCCAGCTCATCAGCCAAGGCTTTTGATCCTACGAAACTGACGTTGAAAAACTGTCCGCCAAAGCCTTTGCTACGCGCTTGTTTGATCAAGGCGGCGCTTGATTTGTAAGCGGTGATTTGTACCACCGCTTCTGGCGCGGCTTTCAAAATATCGTCTAGTGATTTGATTACGTCCACGCTGTTGCGCTCTACGGTGGCTGCGGCAACGGCTTTCATTTCGCGTTTGGTCAAAGCCCGCGTTACACCTTCTAGGCCAGCTTTGCCATAGGCATCATTTTGGTAAAAGACGGCAATTTTCTTCACGCCTAGGGTCGTTAAATGTTGCACAATGCGCTCCGTCTCGTCGAAATAACTGGCACGTACGTGGAAAAGCTGGCGTGAAAACGGTTCGCGTAGGCCTTGCGCGCCTGTGAATGGGCCAATCAAAGGTATTTTTTCTTCATTGATGGCGGGCAACGCGGCCAAGGTTGTGGGTGTTCCCACAGAGCCAATCAATGCGAAAACTTTGTCCTCGCTGATCAGTGCTTTGACGGCTTGTGCGGATTTCTCTGGCTCGTAGCCGTCGTCGCGCGTCACCAGCTTGATTTGCCTACCATTGATGCCGCCAGCTTTGTTCACCGCGTCAAACTGAGCTTTTATACCCGCTTGCATTCGCAAACCCAACTGCGCAGCCGGCCCCGTGATGGCGGCAAATTGACCGATGGTGATATCGCGATCGGATACACCTTGTTGGGCAAAAAGTGCAGAGCTTGCGACTAGCAAAGTGGTTGATATCAGTGTTTTAAACAACATGGGGTAGAAATCTTCATCAAAAAATCAGAAAAATAGGTGCGCTCGACTATAAGTAAAAGGTAAACAAATAACAATATGTAACAGTTGGAGATGTTGCAAAAAAACGTAAAAGCAAAAATAAGTCTCAAAGTTGTGCTTTGGCGTGAAAATTGCTTTATTTGGGTGCATTTTTTGTAAAATATGCAAAAACGCACCGATAAAAGTCAAATAAAGAGATATTCAAACAAGGGAGTTGAGATGGATGCACTAAAACAGGGCGCTGATGCGCTCTTTATTTTGTTAGGCGCGATCATGGTGCTTGCCATGCATGCGGGTTTTGCGTTTTTGGAGCTGGGCACGGTTCGAAAAAAGAACCAAGTGAACGCCTTGGTCAAAATTTTGGTGGATTTTTCCATGTCCACTGTGGTTTACTTTTTGGTGGGCTACAGCGTGGCGTATGGCACCAACTTTTTTATTGGAGCTGAGCAGTTGGCTGAGAAAAATGGCTACGAGCTGGTCAAATTCTTCTTTTTGCTGACCTTCGCAGCCGCCATTCCCGCGATTATTTCTGGCGGCATCGCTGAGCGGGCTAAGTTTTGGCCACAACTTATCGCCACTGCCGTTATCGTCGGCTTGTTTTACCCGCTGTTTGAGGGTGTGGCTTGGGCCAACAAGTTTGGCGTTCAAGATTGGATCAAAGCCACCACGGGTGAAAACTTCCGTGACTTTGCCGGCAGTATCGTCGTTCACGCTGTGGGTGGTTGGATTGCTTTGCCAGCAGTGATTTTGTTGGGTGCACGCTCAAACCGCTACCGCAAAGACGGCACGATCAGCGCGCATCCGCCATCCAGCATCCCGTTTTTGGCGCTGGGCGCTTGGACGCTGTGCGTCGGCTGGTTTGGCTTTAACGTGATGAGTGCCCAAACCATCGACAAAATCTCTGGCTTGGTCGCGGTGAACTCGTTGATGGCGATGGTAGGTGGCACTTTGGTGGCGTTGGCTTTGGGTAAAAACGACCCAGGTTTCGTCTACAACGGCCCTTTGGCGGGTTTGGTCGCGGTATGCGCGGGTTCAGACATCATGCACCCGCTGGGCGCATTGGTCGTGGGCGGCATTGCTGGGGCGATTTTTGTTGTTATGTTCACCTGGACGCAAAACAAATGGAAGATCGATGACGTGCTGGGCGTGTGGCCACTGCATGGTTTGTGCGGCACTTGGGGCGGCATTGCAGCGGGTATTTTTGGCACAAAAGCATTCGGCGGCATGGGCGGCGTGAGCTTGCAAGCACAGCTCATCGGCACGGCTATGGGCGTGGTGTGGGCGCTGTTGGGCGGTATTGTGGTTTACGGTTTGCTTAAAGCGTTCGTCGGCATTCGACTGAGTGCTGAAGAGGAATTCGAAGGCGCAGATTTGTCTATCCACAAAATTGGCTCAACGCCAGATCGTGAAGTGAGCTGGTAGTTTGTACAGCTAAAACCAACCTAAATAGCTATAAATTTAATAGCTGCTTAGGCAGCAAATACGCCGGATGAAGTCATATATGACGATAAAAAACTATATGATGACTTGTTCCGACGTATTTGCATGCTTCAAAGCGTAAATAACTTAGAAGTTGTAGCGAATACCTACGCCAATCGCGCTTGGGTCTTTGCCGGCCGCAGGCGAATACTTGTTATTTTGGCCTTCAAAGCGTGCTTTAGCCTTGTCAGAATTGGTGATCTTTGAGTAGTAGGTGTAAACGGTCGTGAATTTGTCGATCGGGTAATCCAGCTCAATGCCAAACATTTTGACACTGTCGTTCGCGCCAGAGGCAGATTCGCTAGACTGACCGTAATTTGCCTTCAAAATCGTTGGGCCAATTTTGTAAGAGCCTGTGACTAACCAGTTTTTAGTTTTCTTGCCTGCACCGTTGTTGATGGTGCTGTAGCCAACGCCAACTGCGCCTTGCTCAAACTTGTAGCCTGCCGTGGCTTTTGTACCGCTTAAATCTTGCCCAACAGCCGTTTTGTTGCTTTGCTTTTCCATTGCAATGCCAGCATTCCATGTGCCGTCGTCAAATTCAATGGATGCGCCTAAGTTGGTAGATTTCGTTGTTCCAGCCGCGCCATTGACTTCATCTGGGCTATACGCCAGTTTGACGTTGACGTTACTGAATTTAGGGCTCCAGTATTGCAAAACATTGGTTTGGCGGGTGCCTAAACTGAAAATATTGTCTTTAACTGTGCGGCCTGAGCCTCCACCATTCAAAATGAGGTCAGATGCGTCAGCATTGCCCCACAGCTGCGCAACCGCGCCACCACCCTCTAAGCTCTTGAACGGCATGTCGTGTTTGCCGCCGATAACTGTACCAAATTGACCTTTCAAGCCAACAAAGCTGTTGCGGCTAGCCAAAGTGCCGCTGTTGGCGTTGTCATCAGGCGCAATGCCAGTCTCGATTTGCATGATGCCAGAGACGCTGTCATTGAATTTACGCTCACCTTTGAAGCCTAGGCGCGAGCTGTAGTTATGCAAGGCTGTGCGCTTCACATCGCCGTCGTTGTTACTTTCAACAGCTAAGTCCAAACGTCCGTAGATGGTGATGCCGTCTGTATTGCTCAGCGCAACAGCTTTGCCAGCGGGTACAGCGGCACTAGCGGTTGCTGCTGGTTTGGCTGCAACTTGTGCTTTGAGGGCATTGATTTCTGCTTGCATGGCTTCAATTTTTTTCAACACATCGGCTTCATCGGCGAAGGCTGCGCCTGAAAAGGTCATTGCGCCAAATGCAACTGAAATGACAGAGGCCAAGGCTAGCTTTTTGGGTGTAAACGGAAACTTCATGGGTAACTTTCTTTGAGGGTTGGAGAGAAAAATGGCGGAATGAGATAAAAAACTATGGTTGGCGAACGACCATGGGCTGAATTTGGAAAATGTTGTGAGAAGCGGGGTCTACCGTCACCTTCACCCAGTGCAAATGCGGGCTGCCAAAGGTTTGCAGTCGCGTCAAATTGGTCAGCATCTTGGCGGGACCGTAAACAGGTTTGTCCATCTTGAAGAAATGGGTGTCGCCATGCACCAGCAGCACTTGCCCAGAAAACTGCTCGGTCTGCTGGATGACGGCTGCCATGAAGTTCTGGTAGCCGCGCACGCGCTCGGCCTTGCTTTCATCCACACCCTCAGTTTCAGGTAAGTCAAAACCTGGGTCAGCTTGAAAAACCAGTACCACGCCTTTGGAAGCTTGCTGTTTGGCTGTTTGAAACGTGCGCGCCAGCCACTGCACATTGGCCGTGTCGCGCTCTAGGTATTCTGCGTTGTCGGCATCGCATTGTTGGGTGGTACGAGCGCTTTTGTCGCTGCAGTCTTTGGCGTTCAAAACCAAATTATTGTTGCTGCCCGTCACGTTTAAACCTGCAAAAACGACCGCACCGCGTGTGAAAAGTACGTTCTCAACAAACTTTTGCCCCAATGCACCTTGTCGCTCAAGTGGCATCTGTTGCTGCCCCAAGCTGTTCAGGCTCGGAATCATGACGCGGCGCAAGTGGCTTAAACGTTCCAGATTGTCGTAGCCGCCGTTGTTTAGGCGGTGACAGTCGGTCCATTCGTTGTCGCCCGGAATGTAGACGACGGGTTTAACCAAGGTGTTGAGCATCTTCAGCGCATCGGTATACACATCGTCACTGCATTTGGAGCTGCCGTCTTTGATGTCGCCGTCGTACATCGAAAACGCAATGTCCGACTGGTTCATGTTTTGCAACAACGCCGCCATGCGCGGAACGTCGCCATTGCGTACGTAAGGCATGTCGCCCCACAAGCCAAAAGAATAGGTTTGGTTGGCTGCGGTGTTGTGCACCGTTGACGAAGACGCCGCCACACCGATGGAGGTGCACGAGATTTGTGAAATCGCCAGCAAGGTGACCGCAAAAGCTTTTAGCAACATGAAAGAATCCTTTAATACTTCGGCGGAAGTATGCAGATTCTTTGTTACAGATTAGTGACGGTTTTGTTAGGTACTGAGGATGTTATTTGCTATAAATTCAATAGCATTTTAGGCAGATAATGCGCTGGATACAGATTGAGAGTTGCTTTGCAAAGAGCTATTTTCCTGCAATCTCTGCCCAAGTGAGCAGACGGTGGTCAAACCCGACTTCTAGGGTGGGTTTGATGATTTGAAAGTAGGGCGAGACATCAAAGTCGCGTGGCACATACAGGCTGTGATGGCGAGCGTGCAACAGCTCGCGTGAACTGCCTGCATGTGGTTGGCCTAGCAAATCAATGGCTGGTCTGGTTTCTACCAAAGGCAAAATGGGGTAATTGACGGACTGAAAAGCCTCGGCAACCAAAGTGGAGCAAATCGCTCGTGTGGGGTCGCCACTGCCCAGTGACAGCATTTGCCTGCGCCAACGCATAGGCACGGGCGGGTTGGGCAGCAGGTAGCGGGCTAAATCAACGATGTTTTTCATGTCGTACTGCAAACCCACACGAGCCAAGGTAAAGTTGCAAACAGCTTGTCGTTCAGCGTCGTTCAAACTCACAGGTCGACAAACGCGGCAGTGAAAGCCCGTGAAATGTGCCAAAGCTACCAAACGCACGCCATGCACCATATCCGCCTCTAAAAACAGGCTCTCACCCGTGGCAGACTGCCCCACATACAAAGCCGCGTGCGACCAAGTGGATTGGGTCAAATATTTGATAGCGCTACTCACACGCGACGTACCTTCCACCAGCAAAACATCCGCTGGGCGCAGCACCTGAGCGAGTAAATCCATGCGCGTAGGCGCTGCCGTACCCGCCGTGTGGCCGGGTTCGCTTAAATAGCGGCTTAGGCGCTTGCCAAGTCGTTGTTTGAGGCTGTTCATGCACTGATTGTGGCATGAGGGATGAGGAGAGTTAGCGGATTTGCCGCAAATCTATACAGGGAGAACACCTAGCAGTAACCCGCTTTGCACGGCTGAAGGTAGCCAAAGTTTGAAGTCAAATGTTGCGGACTCTGCCCCGACGTTGACGGCAAGTTCATCACTTTCTAAAGCGGCTAAAAGTGATGCACCTGCTAGTAAACGCGATATAAAAACGGCTTCTGACGCCGTGCAAGCCGCGACCATGGGCCGCAAGCCTTGCCGCCAAACCAAGGCAATTTCAGGCGTGCTGTGTCTCAATTTCTGCCCCACTTCCTCAAAGCTAGGTGCGCCATACAAATGTGCCGTGAGGATGCTAGCAATGGGGAATTTGCTCTGAACCAGCACTGTGCCGGGCGCAAGTAGAAGCGTCAGCGTGTCTAGGTCTTGCTTGGTTAACCGTGCAAATGTTGACAAATCGGCAGCTCGGTCAGCCGCCGTGGCCGCTGTGTGCAGCACCCATTCCGCTTCTGCCACATCAACCAAATACGGCTCGGTTTGTAACGCGGGAATACGGGCAATAAAGTCACATAATTCGCCACCCCACTGCGCCAAATCGCCAAGCGTGGGTGGGTGGTGTGCCCAAAAATCATGAGCTAGGTGTTCAAAAGCTTCATCGCCTATCAGCTGTGCAACAACGGGATAAACCGCTAGCAAGCTGCGTTGGGCAGCGGCAGCGGCATTGGCTCGGTAGGTTTGTAAACCTCTTGGTGTATGCGAAAATAAAGGTGTTTTTATGCCATTAGCCGGCGTATTTGCTGCCTGAGCAGCTATATTTTTTGCAGTAAAAATAGCGTGCAATAAATCACGCTGTTGCTGCTCTAAAGCTGTAGGATGGCTCATACAGCGTACGACCTTGCGGTAGCCGCTTCAGCCAAAAGCACATCCAGCGCTGGGATGTCTGTGTCCCACTCTATCAACGTTGGCGTATTGCCGAAACGTCGGAGGGTATGCTGGTACAGCGCCCAAACGGGTGGTTTGACGCGGCTGCCGTGGTCGTCAATCACGATGTCACCGCAGTCGATGTGGCCGGCTAGGTGGATTTCTGCGACGCGGGATGGGTGAATTGCATCAATCCACGCCATGCATTGCGTTAGTGGATCATTGCTTAAGTTGTTGATTTGACTGTAAATTTGATCGTTCAGGGCATTGACGTAAATGTTGTTCACGTCGATGAGCAGCTGGCAGCCCGTGCGTTGTGCCAAAGCGTTTAAAAAAGCCGTCTCTGGCATCTCGCTGCCCTCGCATGTCACATAAGCCGATAAATTTTCAACGGCGATACGACGTTTCAAGCGGTCTTGCACCTGCTGTACGTTGGTGCACATCACGTTCAAAGCCTCGTGGCTGAACGGAATCGGCAGCAAATCTGCCGCATGAATAGCTTGGTTGTTGTAATTGCCACGGGCAAAGCAGGCATGGTCGCTGACTCGGATGGGGTCAATGTGGGCGACTAGGGCGGCTAATTGGTCTAAGTGCCAGCGGTCAAGCCCAGCCGCAGAGCCAAGCGCCAAACCGACGCCGTGCAGGCTGATGGGGTAGTGAGCACGGCCTTCGCGCAACACCGCCAGCGCTGCGCCGCCTGCACCGAAAAAGTTTTCAGAGTGAACTTCTAGAAAATCCAGCTTGGCCGAATTAAGCAAGGGGTCATCAGGCTGCGATTTCCGCTCTAGAAGTTCTTGGTAATGTGGGTGCCGCCAGCCGATGCCGATATTGCTCTGCACCATGTTTGCGGACTTTGAAAATTATTTCTAAAAAACTATGCTCGGCACAAAGCTAGATTAGCTTTTCATGCTGGCTTTTTTTGCTTCGTCAGCTGTCATGCCCTTCATGGTGTTGCAAGTGCCTTTGACGACGTATTTCCATTCGCCTTTGTCATTGTCAAGCTTAGATTGCCCTGCGCATGAGTGCGTACCTGCCAAGTTGGAGCAGTCGTTTTGACCCGCTTTGGCAATGCCGTAGCATTTTTCTTTGGCTGCAGCTGGAGCGGCAGCATGGCTGGCAGCGTTAACGCCAGTTGAAACCATCATGGTTGAGAGCAAAGAAGCTGCTGCGGCAGCGATGAGAGCGCGTTGGTTCATGTGAAACTCCTAGTGGTTAAATTAATAATACAAGACAATCGGCAAGCCAGTAGAACAAAAAAGTTAGCCAAAGGTTCAATTGGTTTACAGATTGGGTATTTGTCTTTGCAACAGAGCAACTCTTACAAATTCTGCTAAATTCTCAAACAATCAACAAAAAGGTTAGCATGGTAATTGAACTCGAGTTAGAGCAACACCGCACTTATTTGATGCGTTTTGCACGTTTGCAATTGCGAAACGATGCGTGGGCTGAAGATGCAGTGTCAGACACCCTCTTGGCCGCGCTGGCGAAGCCACACACTTTTGAGAATAAATCGCAACTCAAAACTTGGTTGATTGGTATCCTGAAGCATAAGGTGATTGATGTGCTGCGCGTACAAACGCGTGAGACGAGTATTAATTTCGATGTTGAAGGTGATGGAAATGGCAGCGATGAGCTGGACGCACTGATGTTTAAGCCAGACGGTCATTGTGTCTCTATGCCTACGAGTTGGGATGCCATGGACCCAGATTTGACCGAACACCCTGAGCGCGCACTGAATACGCAGCAGTTCATTCACATATTAGAAGCGTGCACTGAAAAGCTACCAGCCGCGCAAGGACGCATTTTTTTGATGCGCGAATGGCTAGAGTTGTCTGTCGACGAGATTTGTAAGGAACTGGATGTGACGTCGACAAATCTCTATGTGCAGTTGCACAGGGCGCGTTTGCGTTTACGTGAGTGCTTAGAGATCAATTGGTTTGGCTTGGCGGCTGCAAAATAAAGTGAATGCATCATGAAAATCCCACTCCGTGTAACTTGTAAACAAGCTGCATCGTTGCTTATTGCACGGGAAGACCGTGAGATTGCTTTGTCTGAAAAAGTGGCGCTGCGCTTGCACATCTATGCTTGTAAAGCGTGCCCTAATTTTGAGCAACAAATATTAATCATGCGGAAAAGTTTAAAACTGTGGCGCAACTACAGTGTCGATGGAAAAGATGTGAGTTGAATTATTCCCATAAAAACAACACTGTTGCAATTTAATTTTAATGGCGCATAATGTGGCAGCGTGTCTTAAGTGATGCGCAGGTTTGGTGATAGGTCAGTTTCACGCCACAGCGGTGCCATATTTAGTTTGTTGGTTTGTTGTGCTTGTCGGGATCCCCGTCGCTTTGTTATTAAGAGTTTTTTAGGAGTCCCTCAATGGGCAACAAACTGTACGTTGGCAATTTGCCGTACTCGGTTCGCGATAGCGATTTAGAGCAATCTTTCGGTCAATTTGGTGCTGTTACCAGCGCTAAAGTGATGATGGAGCGCGACACAGGTCGTTCAAAAGGTTTTGGCTTTGTGGAAATGGGCAGCGATGCCGAAGCACAAGCAGCTATTGCTGGTATGAATGGTCAATCTTTGGGTGGCCGTAGCTGCGTTGTGAACGAAGCTCGTCCAATGGAGGCTCGTCCTCCACGCACTGGTGGCGGTGGCTACGGTGGTGGCGGCGGCGGCGGTGGTGGTTACGGCGGCGGTGGCGGCGGTGGCCGTAGCGGCGGTGGTGGTTACGGCGGTGGCGGCGGTGGTCGCGACGGCGGTGGCGGCTACGGCGGTGGCGGCGGTGGACGTGGTGGTTACTAAGCATTCGCTTAGTACTAGCACTTTATAGCGCTTGCGCTAGCTGAGCTTCAATTTATTGAGGTTTCGCAACAAAAAGGCTCCCATTGTGGAGCCTTTTTGCTGTCTTGAGTCTATCGGCTTACATTTATCAAAGTTGAGTTCCTCGCGCTTTGCGACCACGACCCACCAGTGCTTTGTCAAAAAGCGCATTAGGAAGTAGACGCAATATTTTCGCAACGATGCCCATTTGCCATGGGATAACGCTGTAGCTACTGCCAGCTTCAATCTTGCGTAAACATGCCGTGGCGAAATCTTCCGCTTCCATCAAAAAAGGCATGGGATAGTTGTTGCCTTGCGTCATGGGTGTTCTGACGTAACCTGGACATATAGTCACGACTTGCACGCCACTGCCACGCATTTCGCCGCGCAAGCTCTCACAGTAAGTAATCACTGCCGCTTTACTGGCGCAATACGCACCGTGTCCTGGCATACCGCGAATACCTGCAACGCTTGCAATGCCCACAAGTTTGCCGCTTTGCCGCTTTCGCATGGCATCAATAAATGGGTGAAAGGTCGCGGCTAAACCAATATTATTAGTGGCAAAAGTTTGTGCCAATTGATCCAAATCTTCACGTATAGCGCTGTCTACACCAACGCTGATGCCTGCATTCGCAATCACCACATCCGGCAAACCTTGTGTAGTCATGCACGCATGTGCTGCATTTACTATGCTATCAATATTGCTAACATCAGCGCTATATATTCGATAGCGATTTGGGCTTATTTTCTGTTGGGCGACCCATGCTTTAATCTCTTCTGTACGGCGCGCAACCAATGCTAAATCGTATCCGGCATGGTGATAAGCAAGCGCTAAAGCTTGTCCTAAACCGCTGGATGCACCGGTGATAAAAACAAGTTTTGTCATGCGGTTTAGTATTTTGTCGGTTGCAATACTGCTTTGACACGGCCTTGCAAATTAATCACCCGTGCTAAATTATCGTAATCCAGCGAATCTGCGCTGAACTCGCTGTTGCCACGGCGAATAACGATCGGCAAATGTGATTTCAAGCGTTCTTCATTAACAAAGGTATGCAAAAACTCACCTTTGAATTCCATTCTGGGTTGCATCACGCCATTGCCATCGGCTGCAGCTTCGCGTACCGATGATGCATTGCCAAACAACTGTATTTCAGAATTGTCGCCGTTACTGATGGCACGATTTGCACTGGTCACGGTCGTTAAACGGCCAGTCGGGTTAAAGTTATGTACACGGACATTGTCAATCTCGATGGTATCGGTATCAGGAAAATGCCTAGCCTGCCCGCCAAAGAGTTCGGTTTTTAAAACCCCTTGTGGTGTGAAGCTTTTGACTGAAAATTTACGTAAAAAATAATCTGCTTCGTGGTTCAAAGGTTTTTCACCAGTAGATATGGGCGTTAAAGGGGCATTGCGAACCAACCAGTAGCTGCCAAGTGCCAAGGCCGCCATCAGCAAAAGGGGCAAATAGATGGCCAACTTGTCAGCTAAACGACGAATCAGTAGCCAAGCTGAAGTCATATCTTGGCCGCCTTGTGTCCTGTTCCTTTGAATTGTTCAAGCAAAATTTCATATTGACCACAAGCCATCAGCAGCAAGTCGCAAAACTCGCGTACTGCACCAGCGCCGGCTGCTGCTTCAGTGATATGGTGTGCAGCAGCCTTCACTTCGGCATGAGCATGTGCTGGCGCACAGGCAAAAGCGCTCGTAAGAAGAACTGACAAATCAGGCCAATCGTCGCCCATACAAGCTGCCTGTGCCCAAGTCAAATCCAACACTGCAAGCGCTTTTTCAGCGGCTGGGCGTTTGTCTTCTGTATTCAAATAAAAATGGGTCACTCCTAAAGCTTTGAGGCGTGTTCTTAATGGTGCTGAATCGCGACCAGAAATCACAACGGGTGTGATGCCCGCTTTTTGCAATAACTTGATGCCCAAGCCATCCAAGGTGTTGAATCTCTTGATAGATTCACCAGTTTCGGTAAATAACAAACCGCCGTCCGTCATCACGCCATCAATATCAAAAAAGACGACTTTGATACATTGCGCTTTCTGCAGCAATTCAACTGCAAAGCGCGAGTTTGGCAAGGGCGTACGTTTCATCAAATCACCTTAGCACGCATCAAATCACCAATGTGCACAATGCCGCACAGCTTGTCTTCAGCATCCGTGACCAAAACAGAGGTAATGCTATGAAGCTCCATCAATTCTGCAGTCGCAACAGCCAGCTCATTGGCTTTAACG
>JBEGUP010000024.1:0-12903 GCA_041178825.1 Pseudomonadota bacterium
TAAATCCTATCAATACCAAGCTGTTTTAATAGTATCAGGAACTAGCACAAAATAATTAGGGTCAGATTCCAATTAAAATTGACAAATGGCTCGCTTACCCCGCTTAACCCTCCCCGGCTACCCGCACCACATCATCTTGCGGGGGAACAACCGTCAGACTATTTTTGCTTCTCAAGCGGATTACCAAACGTTGTTAAACCTGCTGCTTGAAAACGCGCAAAAGTTCAAAGTCGCTATTCATGCCTATGTGTTGATGCCAAACCACTTTCACCTGCTGGCCACGCCGGAAACGACCGATGGGCTGCCACAGATGATGCAGGCTGTGGGGCGGCGGTATGTGCGGTGGTTTAACGATGCGCAGGGGCGGATGGGCACGCTGTGGGAGGGGCGCTACAAATCGACGGTAATTGATACGGACCAATATTTGCTCACCTGCATGGCGTATTTGGATTTGAACCCTGTGCGGGCGGGGCTGGTGGGGCAGGCTTCAGACTATGCTTGGTCTAGCCACGGGCACTATATTGGTCAAAAAGTCGACAAATTGATCACACCGCACCCACTTGTTTGGGGGCTGGGTAACACGCCGTTTGCGCGTGAGGCGGCATATGCCGATTTGGTGCTTGGGGGCATCAGTGCGTCGCAAACGGTGCAATTGACGGATGCGGCGCTGCGCGGTTGGGCGTTGGGCGATAAAGATTTTGTGGCAGGCTTGCAAACGCTGACGAAGCGGCGGTTGAGTAAAGCCACGGCTGGGCGACCTGTTAAAGCTCAGGAAACATCAAAATAACCAATATTTTTACGCCTGTAGCCGGCGTATTTGTTGCCTGAGCAGCTATTAAATTAATAGTGATTTTGATGTGTTGGCTGAAATTTTTAATCTGTCCCCAATTAAACACTAAGTAAAATAGTCAACAAATAATTGGAATCTGACCCCAATTATTTATATTGGCAGGCTTGTTGCAGTGCAGTAAAATTGACACCCTAATCTGATTTGCTGACCTGAGGATAGCGCTATGACAACAAAACAAGAAGTTCAACATTTGACACAAAACGGCCTGTACGCCGGCAGCCAAGAGCATGACGCTTGCGGCGTGGGCTTTGTGGCGCATATCAAGGGCACGAAGTCGCACGATATTGTTAAAAACGCCCTCAAGATTTTGGAAAACTTGGACCACCGGGGCGCTGTGGGCGCGGACAAGTTGATGGGTGACGGCGCTGGTATTTTGATTCAGCTGCCTGATGCGCTGTACCGTGAAGAAATGGCCAAGCAGGGCGTGACCTTACCAGCGGCTGGTGAATACGGCGTCGGCATGATCTTTTTGCCGAAAGAGCACGCATCGCGCTTGGCTTGCGAGCAAGAGATGGAACGCGCTATCAAAGCTGAAGGCCAAGTGCTGCTGGGCTGGCGCGATGTGCCGGTGAACCGCGACATGCCGATGTCGCCCACGGTGCGCGAAAAAGAGCCAATTTTGAAGCAGGTTTTCATCGGTCGCGGCAATGACGTGATCGTGCAAGACGCGTTGGAGCGCAAGCTGTACGTGATTCGCAAAACTGCTAGTGCGAATATCCAAAGCCTCAATTTAACGCACAGTAAAGAATACTACGTGCCTAGTATGTCCAGCCGCACGGTGATTTACAAAGGTTTGCTGTTGGCAGACCAAGTGGGCACTTACTTCTTGGACTTGGCAGATGAGCGCTGCGTTTCCGCGCTCGGTTTGGTGCATCAGCGTTTCTCGACCAACACCTTCCCAGAGTGGCCGTTGGCGCACCCGTACCGCTATGTCGCCCACAACGGCGAGATCAACACCGTCAAAGGCAACTACAACTGGATGAAAGCGCGTGAGGGCGTGATGGCTTCCCCAGTGTTGGGCGAAGACTTGCAAAAGCTGTACCCAATCAGCTTTGCGGACCAATCTGACACGGCGACGTTTGACAACTGTTTAGAGTTGCTCACCATGGCTGGCTACCCCATCAGCCAAGCGGTGATGATGATGATTCCCGAGCCTTGGGAGCAACACACCACGATGGATGCTCGCCGCAAAGCGTTTTACGAATACCACGCCGCCATGATGGAGCCGTGGGACGGTCCAGCCAGTATTGTGTTCACCGACGGTCGCCAAATCGGCGCGACGCTGGACCGCAATGGCTTGCGCCCAAGCCGCTACTGCGTCACGGATGACGATTTGGTCATCATGGCTTCTGAGTCCGGCGTGTTGCCTGTGCCAGAGAACAAAATCGTCCGCAAATGGCGTTTGCAGCCTGGCAAGATGTTCTTGATCGACTTAGAGCAGGGCCGCATGATTGACGACGAAGAGTTGAAAGCCAATTTGGCTAACAGTAAGCCCTATTCGCAGTGGATCGAGAATCTTAGAATCAAACTGGATGATGTCAATTTTGCTGAGCGCCGTATTAACCGCTCTGAAGCGTCAGCGGAGTCGTTCGGCTCTAAGCGTATCTCAGACCGTGTTCCTTTGTTAGACCGTCAACAAGCTTTTGGTTACACCCAAGAAGACATCAAGTTTTTGATGTCACCAATGGCCGCTAATGGCGAAGAAGGCATTGGCTCTATGGGTAACGACAGCCCGTTGGCTGTTTTGTCCGACAAAAACAAGCCGCTTTACAACTACTTCAAACAGTTGTTTGCGCAGGTGACGAACCCGCCAATCGACCCAATTCGTGAGGCAATTGTGATGTCTTTGGTGTCCTTTATCGGTCCAAAACCGAACTTGCTGGACATCAACCACGTTAACCCTCCTATGCGATTAGAAGTCAACCAGCCGGTGCTTAACTTCACAGACATGGCGAAGTTGCGTGAGATAGAAAAGCACACCAATGGCAAATTCCGCAGCTGCACTTTGGACATCACTTACCCGCTGTCTTGGGGTGACGAAGGCGTTGAGGCGAAATTGGCTTCATTGTGTGCGCAAGCGGTTGACGCTATTAAAGGCGGCAACAATATCTTGATCATCAGCGACCGTTTTGTGACGCCAACGCAAGTGGCAATTCCGGCTTTGCTGGCGTTGTCAGCCATCCACCAGCATTTGGTGCGCGAAGGTTTGCGTACAACAGCTGGTTTGGTGGTTGAAACAGGTTCCGCCCGCGAAGTGCATCACTTTGCTGTGCTGGCAGGTTATGGCGCTGAAGCTGTTCATCCGTACTTGGCGATGGAAACGCTGCAATCCATTCACAAAGACTTGCCGGGTGATTTGAGTGCTGACAAAGCTATTTACAACTACGTCAAAGCGATTGGCAAGGGCTTGTCCAAGATCATGTCCAAAATGGGCGTGAGCACTTACATGAGCTACTGCGGTGCGCAGTTGTTTGAGGCGATTGGTATCAATACTGAAACTATCAACAAATATTTCACAGGTACGGCTAGTCGCGTGGAGGGCATAGGTATTTTTGATATTGCTGAAGAAGGCATTCGCAACCACCAAGCAGCGTTTGGCGACAGCCCAGTCTTGGCAAACCGCCTCGACGCTGGTGGTGAATACGCTTGGCGCACCCGTGGCGAAGAGCACATGTGGACACCAGACGTGATTGCCAAGTTGCAGCACAGCACCCGTTCTAACAACTGGAGCACTTACAAAGAGTACGCCCAGTTGATCAACGACCAATCCAAGCGCCACATGACCTTGCGCGGTTTGTTCGAATTCAAAATCGACCCTGCCAAAGCGATTCCGGTGGAAGAAGTCGAGTCTGCCAAAGAAATCGTCAAACGCTTTGCCACAGGTGCGATGTCTTTGGGTTCAATTTCGACCGAAGCACACGCCAGTTTGGCAGTCGCCATGAACCGCATTGGCGGCAAGAGCAACACGGGCGAGGGTGGTGAAGACCCAGCGCGTTACCGCAATGAGCTTAAAGGCATCCCAATCAAGCAAGGTCAGACAATGTCAGATTTGCTGGGTAAAGAAACCTTTGAGGTGGACTACGCTTTGCAAGCGGGCGACTCCATGCGTTCCAAAATCAAGCAAGTCGCCTCTGGCCGTTTTGGTGTCACGGCAGAATATTTGAGTAGCGCTGACCAGATTCAAATCAAAATGGCGCAAGGTGCTAAGCCGGGTGAGGGCGGTCAATTGCCTGGCGCTAAAGTGAGCGATTACATCGGCAAACTGCGCCATTCCGTACCGGGAGTGGGTTTGATTTCGCCACCGCCACACCACGACATTTACTCGATTGAAGATTTGGCACAGCTGATTCATGACTTGAAAAACGTCGCACCTCATGCCGACATCAGCGTGAAGCTGGTGGCGGAAGTAGGTGTGGGAACAATTGCCGCAGGTGTTGCCAAGTGCAAGGCTGACCACGTGGTGATCGCTGGCCATGACGGTGGCACAGGCGCATCGCCTTGGTCGTCTATCAAGCATTGCGGCAGCCCATGGGAAATCGGTTTGGCTGAAACGCAGCAAACCTTGGTGCTGAACCGCCTGCGCAGCCGCATCCGCGTGCAAGCCGACGGCCAAATGAAAACAGGCCGTGACGTGGCTATCGGTGCGTTGTTGGGTGCGGACGAATTTGGCTTCGCCACCGCTCCGCTGGTGGTGGAAGGCTGCATCATGATGCGCAAGTGCCACCTCAATACTTGCCCAGTAGGTGTGGCGACGCAAGACCCTGAGTTGCGCAAAAAATTCACAGGTAAGCCTGAGCATGTGGTCAACTACTTCTTCTTTATTGCTGAAGAAGTACGTCACATCATGGCGCAGCTGGGTATCCGCAAGTTTGACGACTTGATTGGTCGCGCCGATTTGCTGGATATGAAAAAAGGCATTGCGCACTGGAAAGCGCAAGGCTTAGATTTCGGTCGCTTGTTCGCCGTGCCAAATGTGCCTGCAGACGTGTCGCGTTTCCACATCGAAAACCAAGAGCATGGTTTAGAGAAAAGCTTGGACAATGTGTTGATTGAAAAATCAAAAGCAGCTATTGAGCGTGGCGAAAAAGTCAAGTTCATGGAAGTGGCACGTAATGTGAACCGTTCCTTGGGCGCAAAACTCTCAGGTGCGTTGACCAAAGTACGCCCTGAAGGCTTGCCAGACGACACCATCCGCATCCAGCTAGAAGGCACAGGCGGGCAATCGTTTGGCGCGTTCTTGGCTAACGGCATCACGCTGTATTTGATTGGCGATGCCAATGATTACACCGGTAAAGGTTTGTCTGGCGGTCGCATCATCGTGCGCCCAAGCATTGACTTCCGTGGCGAAGCGGTGCGTAACACCATCGTCGGCAACACGGTGATGTATGGCGCGACCAGCGGCCAAGCTTTCTTCAGCGGCGTGGCGGGTGAGCGTTTTGCGGTACGTTTGTCAGGCGCTACGGCGGTTGTCGAAGGCACGGGCGACCATGG
The DNA here is from genome assembly GCA_041178825.1 of Pseudomonadota bacterium. GTDB lineage: Bacteria > Pseudomonadota > Gammaproteobacteria > Burkholderiales > Burkholderiaceae_C > Aalborgiella. The sequence continues at coordinate 5,342 of JBEGUP010000024.1, forward strand.
CTGCGAGTACATGACAGGTGGCACAGTGGTTGTGTTGGGCAAAACAGGTCGTAACTTCGCAGCGGGTATGAGCGGTGGTATCGCTTATGTTTACGACGAAGACGGCCAATTCGCATCACGCTGCAACACGGCTATGGTGAGTTTGGAAAACGTGCTGTCTACCACCGAGCAAGCCGCAACCATGGACAAAGCGATTTGGAACAAAGGTCAAACTGACGAAGCGCAGTTGAAGCAACTGCTTGAAGACCATAACCGTTGGACGGGCAGCAAGCGTGCGCGCGAGCTGCTGGACGACTGGAATAACTCACGCGCCAAGTTTGTTAAAGTCTTCCCGATTGAGTACAAGCGTGCTTTGGGCGAGATGGCTGCAGCTAAGCTGAAAGCAGATAAAAAATCGCTGCAACCGGCATAATTACTGCCTGAGCAGCTATTAAAAATATAGTAAATTCTAAAAATTAATATAACAATTAATACAAAATATTTTCAAGGAAAATACCATGGGTAAAGTCACCGGTTTTATGGAGTTTGAGCGTTTGGAAGAGGGTTATAAACCTGTCCCAGAACGCCTCAAAAATTACAAAGAATTCGTCATTGGTTTGGACGACAAGCAGGCTAAAACACAAGCAGCGCGTTGTATGGATTGCGGCACACCATTTTGCAACAGCGGCTGTCCGGTCAACAACATCATTCCTGACTTCAACGATTTGGTCTATCACGGCCAAACTGCAGATTGGAAGGAAGCGATTGACGTGCTGCACAGCACCAACAACTTCCCTGAATTCACAGGTCGCATTTGCCCCGCGCCGTGCGAAGCCGCATGTACGCTGAATGTGAATGACGATGCGGTGGGTATCAAATCCATCGAGCACGCCATCATTGACCGCGCTTGGTCAGAAGGCTGGGTCAAACCAGTCCTAGCAAAGCACAAGACGGGCAAAAAAGTAGCAGTCATCGGTGCTGGCCCAGCGGGCATGGCAGCGGCGCAGCAGTTGGCACGCGTGGGGCATGACGTTACTTTGTTTGAGAAGAACGACCGCGTGGGTGGTTTGTTGCGCTATGGTATTCCTGACTTTAAGATGGAAAAGTCACATATCGACCGCCGTGTGGAGCAAATGCAAGCCGAGGGCGTTACCATTCGCACAGGTGTGATGGTGGGTGAGTGGCCAAAAGATTCCAAAGTTATCAATTGGGCGAAAGAGACGATATCTGTAGCGCAACTGCAAAAAGACTTTGACGCTGTGCTGCTGACTGGCGGTGCGGAACAATCGCGCGATTTGCCTGTTCCTGGTCGTGAATTGAGTGGCATCCACTTCGCGATGGAGTTTTTGCCTTTACAAAACAAAGTCAACGCGGGCGACAAGCTGAAAGACCAACTGCGTGCGGACGGCAAAAATGTCATCGTCATCGGCGGTGGCGATACAGGCTCTGATTGCGTGGGAACCAGCATTCGCCATGGCGCTGTCAATGTCACCCAGTTTGAAGTGATGCCGCAGCCACCAGTTGAAGAAAATCGCCCCATGACTTGGCCGTATTGGCCACTCAAGCTGCGTACCAGCTCTAGCCACGATGAAGGCACAGAAAAGGGATTACTCGGGCGTGAGTTTGCCATTTCTACCAAAGAGTTCATCGGTGAAAAGGGCAAAGTCACCGGCTTGAAAACCGTTCGCGTGGAATGGCAAAACGGAAAAATGGTTGAAGTGGCGGGTTCAGAGCAAACTTTGAAAGCTGATTTGGTGCTTTTAGCGATGGGTTTTGTCTCGCCAGTAGCGTCTGTTTTAGACGCTTTTGGCATCGACAAAGATGCACGCGGCAACGCCAAAGCGGGTACGGACTTTATTGGCGGCTATGAAACCAATGTGCCTAAAGTCTTTGCCGCTGGTGATATGCGCCGAGGGCAAAGCTTGGTGGTGTGGGCTATTCGAGAAGGTCGCCAAGCAGCGCGCGCTGTAGATGAGTTTTTGATGGGTTTTAGCGATTTGCCACGGTAATTTATTGAGTTATGTTGAGTTTGGTCAGTGAGACAGCATGTGTAAATTACCCGTAAAGTTGGGTTTTGCTTAAAAACCAAGGACTCATACCTTATGATGTAAAGGCTGGCGCTATTCCAGCCTTTTCTATTTATGCTCACTAAAAACACGGATTCAATTGTTGAACTGCGCAACCTCAGCTTTGGCTACGGAGAACGCAAAATCCTTGACGGCATCAGTCTGACCATCCCACGCGGCAAAGTCACTGCTTTGATGGGTGCTTCCGGCGGTGGAAAAACGACGGTATTACGTTTGATTGGTGGTCAGTGCAAACCGCAGCTTGGTGAATTGTTATTCGATGGACAAAACCTAGCTGCATTTAACGCAAAAGCCTTATACGCTGCCCGTCGCCGTATGGGCATGCTGTTTCAATTTGGTGCATTGTTCACCGATTTGAGTGTGTTTGATAATGTGGCATTTCCGTTGCGCGAGCATACCGATTTAACACCGGCTATGGTGCGAGATATTGTGCTGATGAAGCTCAATGCCGTCGGTCTGCGTGGTGCGCGTGATTTGATGCCTAGCGAGATTTCAGGCGGCATGGCAAGGCGTGTAGCTTTGGCGCGTGCTATCGCGCTTGACCCTGAGCTGGTGATGTATGACGAGCCTTTTGCAGGTTTAGATCCAATCTCCCTAGGAACAGCAGCACGTTTGATTCGGCAGCTCAACGACGCCTTAGGTGTCACCAGCATTGTGGTATCGCACGATTTAGAGGAAACGTTTCGTATTGCGGATAAAGTCATTATTTTGGCAAACGGAAAAATTGTGGCTCAAGGCACGCCAGACGAGGTTCGCCACAGCACAGACCCGTTGGTATATCAGTTTGTCAACGCGCTGCCCGATGGACCCGTGCAGTTTCATTATCCAAACGTGCCAGTGGCTCAAGACTTTGAGGTTGTAAAGTCATGAGCTTTCTCTCAAATATTGGCTTTGCAGTGCGCCGAAAATTGGCTGATGTAGGGCATGCCGCGCGCTTGCTTGCGCGGCTGTGTGGCATGGGTTGGTCCAGCTTGAAGCGGTTTGGTTTGGTGCGCGACCAAATTCATTTTTTAGGCAATTACTCGCTCGCTATCATTGCCGTTTCTGGCTTGTTTGTTGGTTTTGTTTTGGGGTTGCAGGGCTATTACACCTTGCAGCGCTATGGTTCTAGCGAGGCGGTAGGTTTGCTGGTCGCCTTGAGCTTGGTGCGTGAGCTCGGCCCTGTTGTCACCGCGCTTTTGTTTGCTGGGCGTGCTGGTACATCGTTGACTGCTGAAATTGGTTTGATGAAAGCTGGCGAGCAGCTCAGTGCCATGGAAATGATGGCGATTGACCCTGTGCGGCGAATTTTAGCGCCCCGTTTTTGGGCGGGCGTGTTAACTATGCCGGTGTTGGCCGCTGTGTTTAGTGCTGTCGGCATCATTGGCGGCTGGGTGGTCGGGGTTTTGATGATTGGCGTTGATGCGGGCTCGTTTTGGAGCCAAATGCAGGGCGGCGTAGATGTCTGGCGTGATGTGGGCAACGGGATTGTCAAAAGTTGTGTTTTTGGGGTGACGGTAACTTTTGTCGCGCTGTATCAAGGCTTTGAAGCGCAACCAACGCCCGAGGGTGTGTCGAAAGCCACCACGCGTACTGTCGTTGTGGCTTCTTTGCTTGTTTTGGCTTTGGACTTTGTGCTGACAGCGCTGATGTTCAGCATTTAAGTATCAACTATCTAAATATTTTGGGGATTGGAATTTTTCATGCAACGCTCTAAAAATGATGTGTGGGTGGGATTGTTTGTTTTGTTGGGTGCTGCGGCTGTGTTGTTCTTGGCGCTGCAATCCGCCAATTTACTCAGCTTAAATTTTCAATCTACTTATAAGGTCACTGCAAAGTTTGACAATATTGGCGGGCTCAAACCTAAAGCTGCTTTGAAAAGTGCAGGCGTCGTGGTGGGGCGCGTTGAGTCCATTACATTTGATGACAAATCCTTCAGCGCCAAAGTAACTTTAGCCATCGAGAACCGCTATGCTTTTCCAAAAGACAGTTCGCTGAAGATTCTCACAGCAGGGTTGCTCGGAGAGCAATACATTGGTATTGAAGCAGGTGCTGAGGAGAAGCTGTTGGCAAATGGCGATAAGCTGTCGTCGACGCAATCAGCCATTGTTCTGGAAAATTTAATCAGCCAGTTTCTTTACAGCAAAGCGGCAGAGGGTAAACCAGCGGATGATGCAGCTGTAAAGAAATAACCGATTCATCACATTCGTCATTGGATATAAATTGATAATCAATGCTATTAAGAAAATAGCTATAAAAAAAATAGCTGTTGAGGCAGTAAATACGCTGACTATAACTGTTTTTATTATATTTATATCGGGGTGTGCCTCGGTTTCTGTAAAAAACTCCGCTGATCCTTGGGAGTCTTGGAACCGCAGCATTTTTAACTTTAACGACAGTTTAGATACTGGTATTGTTAAGCCCGTCGCTACTGCGTACACCACCTTTGTTCCGTCATTTGTGCGCACTGGCGTGAATAATTTTTTCAGTAATTTAACAGGCGTTTGGACTGTGGTGAATAGCACGCTGCAATTGAAGCCAAAAACAGCACTTGAAGCCTTTTTTCGGGTCACCATCAATTCCACTCTAGGCTTGGGTGGCGTGATTGATGTTGCCAGTGACATGAATCTAGAACGGCATACGGCTGATTTTGGACAAACCTTGGGGCATTATGGTGTACCGCCTGGACCTTACTTGGTGATTCCGCTTTTAGGGTCATCAACACTGCGCGACACCTTGGCTTCTACGCTCATTTCTAAAGGCGATTTGGTTTGGCAACTCGACAGTGTCGCAGCTCGCAATAGCTTATATGCTTTGCGTCTATTAGATACACGGGCCAATTTGCTGCGCACAACGTCAGTTTTGGAAGGCGTTGCCTTAGATAAATACACTTTTACCCGCGATATTTATTTACAAATTCGGAGAAACGATATTTTGGATGGCAAAGAGCCACCTGAAGATCCTTCCGATACACCAGAATTCAAAGAAAATGCGCCACCGGCTGAAAAACCTAAAGTTGAGTTGGAAAAAAAGTCAGAGTCGCTGCTGGAATTGCCCTTCGTGACTATATCAGTCGCTATTCATGAGCCAGACTCTGCGCAATTACCAGTAGTATTGCCATTGACGACAACGGAAACAAAGCATGAAACTAGCCCCGTTGCTACTGTAACTGCGGTTTTAGACGCCAATTAAAGGCTTTTGTCACCCATTTCAGTTTTTTAAACGTTATGAGCGCATGTTCAACCCTTTGTTTGAAAGTTAAATAATGAACCTTACTATGAATCGCCGTCTTTTGGTTAAATTGTGCGGTAGCTTGCTTGGTTTGAGTTTGTTGGCTACTACTGCATCTGCTGTAGCCGCCGACATGGCTGCTGATACCTTTGTGAAACAGTTGTCCGACGAAGTGGTTGAAACTATCAAAGGGGACAAATCATTTCAAGCCAGCAACATGGTCAAACTCACGGCTTTGGTGGACTCGAAAGTCATGCCACACGTGAACTTTAGACGCATTACAGCTTCTGCCGTGGGCCCTGGCTGGTTGAAGGCGACGCCTGAACAACAAAAACAACTTCAGGATGAGTTCAAATCGCTGCTTTTGCGGACTTATGCGGGTGCTTTGTCTCAAATCACCGATCAAACCATTGCTGTGAAGCCTTTGCGCGCCAGCCCAGAAGACACTGAAATCGTGGTTCGTACAGAAGTGCGAGGCAAAGGCGAGCCGATTCAGCTCGATTACCGCTTGGAAAAAACGCCAGGCGTCGGCTCTGGCTGGAAGATTTACAACCTCAACGTCATGGGTGTTTGGTTGATGGAAACCTTCCGCAGTCAGTTTTCGCAAGAAATCAACGCCAAAGGTGTGGATGGTTTGATTGCCACTTTGAAGTCACGCAATCAAGCAATGGCTGGTAAATAAAATGACAACGCTTGCTTTACCGTCACTTTTAACCCACGATCAAGCCACTGCGTGTGCGCAAAGTCTTGGGTTAGAGATTCGGACAAAGAAGAGCGATGCCGTTTGTATCGATGCGTCTGCGCTTGAAAAGTTTGACTCGTCGGCGCTTGCAGTTTTGCTGCAGTGTCGCCGAGATGCAGCAACAACAGGTAAAAGCTTTGCAGTAACGGATCTGCCACATCAACTGCTTGAATTGGCTGATTTATACGGCATCAGTGAATTATTCGAAAAACACCAAGGCAAAGCCTAGGGGTTTCGAAAATCACCTAGGCGTTAGAATTGAGGGTTAAACCCCTATTTTCTATGTCCGCCATTTCATTTCAATCTGTTTCCAAGATATATCCTGTCAAAAAGGGTTCGACTGGGCAAGCTCTTCACGCTCTGAATAATGTCAAATTTGACATTCAGGAAGGTGAATTTTTTGGTTTGCTCGGCCCCAATGGTGCAGGAAAAACCACGCTTATCAGCATTTTGGCTGGTTTAACGCGTGCGACATCAGGCAGCATCCGCGTTTTAGGTAGCGATGTACAGACCGATTTTGCGGCTGCGCGGCGTAAATTGGGTGTCGTCCCGCAAGAGCTAGTGTTTGACCCCTTTTTCAATGTTCGCGAAGCATTGCGCTTTCAATCCGGCTATTTTGGCGTTAAAAACAACGATGCTTGGATTGACGAACTCTTGCACAGTTTGGGTTTGACCGACAAAGCCAATGCCAATATGCGTCAGCTCTCTGGTGGCATGAAACGACGCATGCTGGTTGCGCAGGCATTGGTTCACAAACCGCCTGTCATTGTGCTGGACGAACCAACAGCTGGTGTTGATGTTGAACTGCGCCAAACGCTGTGGCAATTTATCGCTAAGCTCAATAAGCAAGGCAGCACGGTTTTGCTGACCACCCATTATTTGGAAGAGGCTGAAGCTTTGTGCAACCGTATTGCGATGCTGAAAACGGGTAATGTGGTTGCTTTGGCCGATACTTCTGAGCTGTTGAAGGCCGCTTCGTCAAACGTATTGCGATTCAAAATTGATAGCGAACTCCCTAAGCAATTAGCTGACAAAGCACGCATTACTGGTCGAATTGTGCAGTTTCCTGCGCATGATGCCTTGGAAATCGAAACCTACCTCAGTGCTGTGCGCGAAGCGGGTTTGGTAGCCGAAGATGTTGAAATTCGCAAGGCAGACTTAGAGGATGTTTTCTTGGACGTGATGACGCGTGGGCATAGCTCGGGTGTTCAACCAACAACAGGAGCATCATCATGAACGGATGGCAAGCCCTTTTTTATAAAGAAGTTCTACGGTTTTGGAAGGTAGGTTTTCAAACAGTAGCCGCACCTGTGCTGACTTCTGTTTTGTACTTGGTGATTTTTGGTCACGTATTAGAAGACAAAGTGAAGGTGTATGACAGTGTCAGCTACACGGCGTTTTTAGTGCCTGGCTTGGTGATGATGAGCATCTTGCAAAACGCATTTGCCAACAGCTCGTCGTCTTTGATTCAAAGCAAAATCATGGGTAACTTGGTGTTTTTGCTGTTAACGCCGTTGTCGCATTGGAGCTGGTTTGTTGCTTAT
>JBEGUP010000025.1:0-13319 GCA_041178825.1 Pseudomonadota bacterium
TATTTTGGACGAGATCGAGCGCGAGCTGGGCATGCCCTGCGTGCCTATGACTTGGCCAGTGGGGCAGGGTAAATCGTTTGGTGGCATCATGAATTTGCGTACCAACACCATGACGGTGTTTGAAAGCGGCAGCGAGCGCTTGCCACAAGATTTTGATGCTATGCCGCTTAGCGATACAACTGCTTTGCTGGCGCGTTTCGGCAATGAATGGGCAGCTGCGGCAGACAGCATGGAGCTGGCCACGGGTGCATCTCCCGCTTGGGATTTGGAAGCTTTCTTAGCTGGCAAGCAAACACCTGTGTTCTTCGGCTCTGGTGTGAATAATTTTGGCGTGATGGAGGTGCTGGACGCCTTGGTGGATTTAGCGCCCAGCCCGCGCAGCCGCACCAGCACGACGATGGTGAACCGCCAACCTGTCGTCAAAGTCATGCAACCTGAAGACACGCCATTCAGCGGTGTGGTGTTCAAAGTGCAGGCGAATATGGATGCTAATCACCGCGACCGCATTGCTTTTGTACGCATGGCATCTGGCAAGTACACGCCGGGCATGAAACTCAAAGTCATGCGTACCGCCAAAGAGTTGCGTCCGACCAGCGTGGTGACTTTCATGTCGCAGCGCCGAGAGGCTGTGGAAGAGGCCTACGCGGGCGATATTGTGGGTTTCACCACCCATGGCGGCGTGCAGTTGGGTGATTCGATCACCGACGGCTCTATTAACTTGCAATATACCGGTTTGCCGTTTTTCGCCCCTGAAATGTTCATGACTGTGGTGTTGCGCAACCCATTGCGGACAAAACAGCTGCAGCAAGGCTTGGCGCAGTTGGGTGAAGAGGGCGCGATTCAGGTTTTTCGCCCTGAAATGGGTGGCAATATGCTGCTCGGTGCGATTGGGCAGCTTCAATTTGAAGTCGTGCAGCACCGTTTGAAAGGCGAATACGATGCCGATATTCGCCTAGAAGGCAGTCAATACACCGGCGCGCGCTGGATAACAGCTGATACGCCTAAAGAACTTCAAGAATTCGTCAACGCCTACCCGCAACGTATGGCGCGGGATGCGGCGGATACGCTGGCGTATTTGACGACATCACAATACGATGTGCGTTTGGCGCAAGAGCGTTTTCCGAAAATCCACTTCCATCCGCTGCGTGAGCATGCAGGCTTGGCGCTGCAGAATGCGGGTTAAGTCAACTACCCCGTCGCTACGCGCCACCCCTTCTGAAGAAGGGGAACGAATACCAAAGACCGAAAATTCCCCTTCTTCAGAAGGGGTGGCGCGTAGCGACGGGGTAGTGCGATGAAATCGCTCTCAGATTGGCCTGTCGAACAACGCCGCAACATCATCGGCGTCTTCACTGACATTGACGACACGCTGACCACGCACGGAGCCATTTCAGCCGATGCGCTGCAGGCTTTGGCAGATTTGAAAGCGGCTGGGTTGCACGTCATTCCTATCACCGGCCGACCCGTTGGCTGGGCTGAGTCGTTCGCTAAAACCTGGCCAGTAGATGCCTTGGTTGCTGAAAATGGTGGTGTAGCGTGGATAACTAAAAAAAGCACTAAAAAAAGTAGTGAAATTGGCATTCGGCCGCCGTGTTTGCTGCCTAAGATGCTATCAAAAGTATATCAAAATAATGCTTTGATTCGTGCTGAAAACTGTGTAAAAATGGCTGAAATCGCAGCTTTGGTCACGTCTCAAATACAGGGTGTAGATGTATCGAAAGACAGCGCAGGGCGCGAAACCGATTTAGCTTTTGATTACAACGAGTTTGCCAACTTATCGCCTGAAACTGTGCATCAGGTGGTTGAACTGCTGCAATCGCAGGGCATGCAAACCACGGTCAGCAGCATCCACATTCATGGTTGTTTTGGACATTTCGACAAATGGACGGGTGCACAATGGATAGTCAGTGAGCTGTTTCAGCGAGATTTAGCTGCAGAGCTCGACAAATGGGTGTTTGTGGGCGATTCGGGTAACGACCAAGCGATGTTTCAGCACTTCACACATTCGGTTGGTGTGGCTAATATCCGTAGGTTTGAAAGCCAATTGACGCATTTGCCGTACTACATCACCCCGTCAGAACGCGGGGCTGGTTTTGCAGAAGTTGCAAAATCACTGTTAAATACGATTTAATTTCGTATAAGCCATTGAATCATAAGGAATTTATGTTACTTCCATCAGACCTTTCAACCGTTGCCCAAGGTATTCAACTGGCCATCGCACCGGTGTTTTTGCTCAATGCGGTAGCCGCCATGATTGGAGCTGTGGCGGGCCGTTTGGCTCGGATCATTGACCGTGCCAGACAGGTAGAGGCTTGGATGGACGATGCACCTGCCGCTCCCAAAATGCAACGCTGGAAAGACGAGTTACGGTTGTTACGTCAGCGCAGCACCTTGGTGAACTGGTGCATCGCGCTGCTGATTCTGTGTGCGATTTTGATTGGTTCCACCATCGTTTTACTGTTTTTCGGTGAAACCTTAGAAGTCAACTTCGCCCGCACCGCTATCGTTGTTTTCATCGCTGGCGTGGTGTCATTTTTATTAGCTTTGCTGTGCTTTTTTGCTGAAACCTTGCTATCAGCCAAGATTTTGAAAATCCCCACATGAGATAATCTGACTGTGAAGCTCGCTAGGCCGTCGCTGGTGCATACCGCAAGGACGACGCGCAAGCGTCGTGTGGGAAACCACGCACTGGAGGAACGTCCGGACTGCATAGGACAGCGTAGCAGCTAACGGCTGCCCACTGAAAGTCGCAAGGTGAAAGCTTTGAGATACAAGGTGAGGATTAGAGCAACAGAGACGAGTCGATTTAATTCGGGTGAAACGGGCAATCTCTACGCGCAGCAATACCAAATAGGCTCTCTTTGAGGCGGTTCGCTGAGAGAGCGGGTAGGTAGCACCGAGCTTTGGGGCGACCCAAGGCCAAGATGAATGACGGTCACGGCGCAGCTTTCGGGCTGTACCGCACAAAATCCGGCGTATCGGCGAGCTTCACATTTTTCACCGTTGATTTGAAAAGCGATCTTTGGAAATCAATCCAAATAAAAAAGCCTGATTTAAATGCATAAATCAGGCCTAAAATAGGCTTTAGCCGGCGTATTTGCTGCCTAAGAAGCTATAAAAATAATAGCAAAATAATCAATAACGAGATCAGCGACGAGATGTGACCCACGGCACAATCACGTTGTAATAGTCATTTGCTGAAATGATAGTGCCAGGCGCTGGAACGTAATTAGCTGTAGGACCGCCACAATATGTTGGAGCAGAATAAGCTCTATGATAGGGTTGCAAACCGAAATCGTAAGTGCCGTAATAATCAATCAAATCACGCGCAACTTGCTGGCCTTGAGGCGAGCTGGCTTCTAAAAAGATATCTTCGACGCAAACCGTGCCATTGCCAACATTCAGGTTGTCCACTGATAAAAATGCGTGGTTTGTGACAATAATTTCGTCTGCACCCCCACCGCCGCAAGCGCTCAAAATGGCAATGCTAGAGGCAACAGTGGCTAGTTTTAGAGCGAGTTTTAGAGATTTTTTCATACATTTCCTTTGCAGAGTCATTACGTATTGAAGCCTGTTAGTAGTCTTCATCATGGCAGACTTTACGCCCACCGTATGTTACTTAACGCACACTACTTGGAAAAGTTACGTAAATTCTGCTTAGAAATTGTCTGAATTTGTTACCTGCGCTCTTATTCGCGTCGTTCTCTCTATTCTTTGACGCAATCAGCAAAATAGTTCTTCTTGCCATCTTCACCGTCTTCCGTCACCAAACCGTGAATGTCTGTCTCAAAACCAGGGCATTGCGCGTTGAATTCGCGTGAAAACTTGAGGTAATCCACAATTTTCTTGTTAAATACTTCACCAGGAATCAGCAAAGGAATACCAGGCGGGTACGGCGTGACTAAGCCTACGGTGATGCGGCCTTCTAGGTCGTCAATCGCCACGCGCTCAGTTTTGCGCTGCGCAATGTGGGCGTAGGCATCGCTTGGTTTCATGGCAGGCTTCAAGTCGCTCAAATACATATCAGTCGTCAAACGCGCAATGTCGTACTTGGCATACAAAGTGTGCAAGTGGTGGCATAAGTCCGCCAAGCCCATTTTTTCGTACTTGCGGTGCTTTTGGCAGAACTCGGGCAAGATGCGCCACATCGGCTGGTTTTTATCGTAGTCGTCTTTAAACTGCTGCAGCGCTGTCAACATGCTGTTCCAACGGCCTTTGGTGATGCCGATGGTGAACAAGATGAAAAAGCTGTAAAGCCCCGTTTTCTCAACTACAACCCCATGCTCGGCCAAAAACTTGGTCACGATGCTGGCTGGAATACCGGTTTTGGCAAACTTACCGTTCAAGTCCATACCAGGGGTGACGATGGTGGCTTTGATAGGGTCCAGCATGTTGAAGCCAGTCGCCATTTTGCCGAAACCGTGCCAGTTCACGCCTGCTTTGGCTGATTTTGACTCGCCTTTGATGATCCAGTCACTGGCGCGGCCCATGCCTTCATCGGCAAATTTCTCTGGCCCCCAAACCTTGAACCACCAGTCTTTGCCATATTCAGCGTCAATTTTGCGCATGGCGCGACGAAAGTCCAGTGCCTCTAAGATGCTTTCCTCAACCAAAGCAGTGCCTCCAGGCGGCTCCATCATGGCGGCTGCCACGTCACAGCTGGCAATGATGCTGTATTGCGGCGACGTAGAGGTGTGCATCAAATACGCTTCATTAAATAAATGCCTATCCAGCTTGATAGTTTGCGAGTCTTGCACCAGCACATGGCTAGCTTGGCTGATGCCCGCCAACAATTTGTGGATAGACTGCGTCGCATAAACCACGGCTGATTTTGGGCGAATGCGGCTTTTACCCATGGCATGGTAAGTACCGTAGAACGGGTGAAATGCGGCGTGCGGCAACCAAGCTTCGTCAAAATGCAAATTTTCAACGTAACCATCAAGCATGCCCTTGATGGTTTCGGTGTTGTACAACACGCCGTCGTAGGTGCTTTGGGTAACAGTCATCACGCGTGGCTTGATGTTTTTAACGTCCGCCCCCTTCAACAATGGGTTGGCTTTGATTTTTGCCTGAATCGATTTGACTTCAAACTCTTCTTTGGGAATCGGGCCAATGATGCCAAAGTGGTTGCGCGTCGGCTTCAAAAATACCGGAATCGCACCCGTCATGATGATGCTGTGCAAGATGGATTTGTGGCAGTTGCGGTCAACCACCACCACATCGTCAGGAGCAACGGTGTGATGCCACACCATTTTGTTGCTGGTTGAAGTGCCATTGGTCACAAAGAAGCAATGGTCGGCGTTGAAAATGCGCGCTGCATTGCGCTCGCTTTCGCCAATCGCGCCATTGTGGTCTAGCAGTTGGCCTAGTTCTTCCACTGCGTTGCACACGTCAGCACGCAGCATGTTTTCGCCGTAGAACTGGTGGTACATCTGTCCCACGGGGCTCTTCAGGAAAGCCACTCCGCCTGAGTGTCCCGGGCAGTGCCAGCTGTAAGAGCCGTCTTCAGCGTAATCGAGCAAAGCTTTGAAAAATGGTGGTTGCACGCCTTCTAAATAGCTTTTTGCCTCACGAATGATGTGGCGCGCCACAAACTCTGGCGTGTCTTCAAACATGTGGATGAAGCCGTGCAGTTCACGCAAAATGTCGTTCGGGATGTGGTGAGACGTTTTAGTCTCGCCGTACACATAGATGGGTACTTCTAAGTTTTTGCGGCGCACTTCTTCGATGAAATGGCGCAAATTCAGCACAGCAGGGTCTAAATCAGGCCCTGGTGTGAATTCGTCATCATCAACTGACAAAATAAACGCGCTGGCACGGCTTTGCTGCTGGGCAAACTGGCTCAAATCACCATAACTGGTCACGCCAAGCACTTCAAAACCTTCGCTTTCAATAGCCTGCGCTAAGGCGCGAATGCCTAAACCTGAGGTGTTTTCAGAGCGAAAATCTTCGTCAATGATGATGATGGGGAAGCGAAATTTCATGGCGGTGCGTCTATTTGGCGTTAAAAGTTAAAAATCACAACAAATCACGAGAATTCAGAAGAATTGAGAGATTAGGCAAGAAGTGTAAGGAAATATTGAGTCACAACATGCATCTGGGTCGTTATCAGGGCATGATTCAGTCAAAATGTGGTGCAAGTTACACAAAAAGGGGCTTTATGGCTGATTCAAGTATCTGGTGGGTGTTAACAGGGATAGTCGTCGCTCTTGAGCTAATGACAGGCACATTTTATTTGTTAATGTTTGCGGTAGGCTTAGCTGCTGCTGCGGTGGCTTCACACTTAGGGATGAGCTTATCAATGCAATTCGTGATTGCATCGGTGGTGGGTGGTGGCGCTGTGATTGCATGGCATTTTTTACGCGGCAAAAAGATGGTGGGCAAACACGCTGAATTTAACAGCGATGTCAATATGGATATTGGGCAATCTGTATACATTGAATCGTGGCAGGCTGACAGAACTGCCAATATCAAATATCGTGGATCAAGCTGGACAGCGCAGTTGCAAGCTGGCAGCGCCTCAGATGCAGGAAGTTACTGCATTGAGCAAATTGTCGGTAGCCGTTTGGTCGTTAAAAAACTTTAAACTTTATAAGGAAGTCCGCATGGAAATTTCAATGGTTGTCATCGTTATAGCTGTCATTGCTATTATTTTTATCATAAAAACTATCAAAATAGTGCCACAAACGAATGCTTGGGTTGTGGAAAAACTGGGCAAATATCACACGACGCTTACGCCTGGTTTGGGTTTTATCAATCCTTTTTTCTCTAAGGTAGCCTATAAGCATAGCCTCAAAGAAATAACACTAGATATTCCAAGCCAAGTTTGTATCACCAAAGACAACACACAGCTACAAGTGGACGGTGTGCTGTATTTTCAAGTCACAGATGCCATGCGCGCCAGCTATGGGTCTAACAATTATGTGATGGCGATCACGCAGCTCGCGCAAACGTCGCTGCGCAGCGTGATTGGTAAGTTGGAGCTTGATAAAACCTTTGAAGAGCGCGACATCATCAACGCGCAAGTGGTCGCAGCCATTGATGAAGCGGCGCTAAATTGGGGTGTGAAAGTGTTGCGTTATGAGATCAAAGATTTGACGCCGCCTAAAGAAATTCTGCATGCCATGCAAGCTCAAATCACCGCTGAGCGTGGCAAGCGGGCATTGATTGCAGCGTCAGAAGGTCGTCGTCAAGAGCAAATCAATATTGCGACTGGCGAACGCGAGGCTTTTATTGCCCGCTCAGAAGGCGAAAAAGCTGCTGCTATCAACAAAGCGCAGGGTGAAGCGGCTGCTATTGCTGCGGTTGCCGATGCCAACGCCCATGCGATTCAAGTGGTCGCTACGGCCATTCGTATGCCCGGTGGCGCTGAAGCTGTGCAATTGAAAGTTGCTGAAAAAGCCATGGAAGCGTACAGCAATGTGGCCAGTGATTCAGCCACCACTTTGATTGTGCCCAGCGACATGAGTCAGGTATCAACCTTGATTGCCTCGGCTATGAAAATGGTGCAAACTACCAAAGCTTAAAAGTTTGGTTATTTTGAAAAGTTTTAGAAGCGCTTTAGAAAACAACATCATGAAACTCATTGATTCCATCACCACCCAAGCTGCGGGTATAGCCGCGATACGCAAACAAATTCATGCCAATCCTGAGCTGTGTTTTGCCGAAGTGCAAACCGCTGATTTGGTAGCCGCAAAACTGACAGAATGGGGCATTCCCATGCACCGTGGCATGGGCACAACGGGCGTGGTGGGCATCATTAAAAACGGCACTTCTGATCGTGCTATTGGCTTGCGTGCAGATATGGACGCGCTGCCTATGCAAGAGTTCAACACTTTTGCGCATGCGAGCAAAAACGCTGGCAAGATGCACGCTTGCGGACACGATGGCCACACAGCTATGCTGCTGGCCGCAGCACAGCACCTCGCTAAAAATCGTAATTTTGACGGCACGGTATATTTGATATTCCAGCCTGCTGAAGAAGGCGGTGGTGGTGCCAGAGAGATGATCAAAGACGGCTTGTTTGACAAGTTCCCCATGGAAGCCGTTTATGGCATGCACAACTGGCCTGGTATGCAGGTCGGTAAATTTGCCGTGAGTGCTGGACCGGTGATGGCTTCTAGCAATGAATTCAAAATCGTCATCTACGGCAAAGGAGGTCATGCGGCGTTGCCACACGATGGCGTTGACCCTGTCTTGGCAGCTTGTCAAATGGTGCAAGCGTTTCAAACAATCATCAGCCGCAATAAAAAACCGATTGAAGCGGGTGTCATTTCAGTCACCATGATTCATGCGGGTGAGGCGACCAACGTTATTCCAGACAGCGTCGAAATCCAAGGCACGGTGCGTACATTTACTTTGGAATTGCTGGATTTGATAGAAAAGCGCATGCGTGAGATTGCCGAGCACACCAGTGCTGCATTCGGTGCTACTTGTGATTTTGAGTTTGACCGCAACTACCCGCCAACCATCAACTCTGAAGTCGAGGCTAATTTTGCAGCCCAAGTGATGCGCGACATTGTGGGCGACGCCAATGTACTGAAACAAGAGCCCACCATGGGTGCAGAAGATTTCTCTTATATGCTGCTTGAGAAACCTGGCGCGTATTGCTTCATCGCTAACGGAGAAGGCGACCACCGCGCTATTGGGCATGGCGGCGGGCCTTGCATGTTGCACAACCCAAGTTATGACTTCAACGATGATTTGATTCCGTTGGGGGCAACGTTTTGGGTGCGTTTGGTGGAAGAATCTTTGAAAGCGAGTGCTGATGGATTCAAGGGAATGGTGAAATGATTGGCTTGGTGGATGCTTTTTCCAGCAATTACGCGCAAGCGCGGGTTAAGTTTTTAGAGGCTGCCGCAACTGCTGGTTTGCAAATTGAATCCTACAACCATCCCTTGCCTGGCAAAGATGGTGAAACCCTGGCGTTAGACCTTGCACTTCAATTTCCTGCCGATGGCAAAGCCAGTGACAAGCTGTTGATTGTGAGTAGCGCTTGCCACGGCGTAGAAGGCTATTGTGGTTCTGGCGTTCAAGTCTTTGCGCTGCACGATGCCGAATGGTTGACCAAGGCCCGTGCACAAAATGTCACTGTGCTGTATTTACACGCCTTGAACCCCTATGGTTTCTCGCACATTCGCCGCGTGACGCATGAAAATGTTGATTTGAACCGCAATTTCCAAGATTTCTCTCAGCCATTGCCTGTCAATGCGGCTTACCGCGAGGTCAGCGACATGTTGATGCCTGAAATTTGGCCGCCAAGTGCTGATAACACAGCCTTGTTAGAAACTTATATCGCCAAACACGGCTTGTATGCTTTTCAAGCAGCAGTGTCTGGCGGGCAGCACGAGTACCCGCAAGGCTTGTTTTATGGTGGAGTTGAGCCTACTTGGAGCAACAAAACGCTGCGCCAAGCGCTTGCAAAGCATGCGTTGGGCGTGAAAAAAGTGGCTTGGATTGATTTGCACACTGGTTTAGGACCAAGTGGACTAGGCGAGCGCATCTCATCAGCCAAAGACGATAGAACCATGCAGAGAGCCAAAGACTGGTGGGGTGGCTTGCAAGCAGATGGCAATTACCAAACGCCTATAACTTCTTTTCTTGATGGTTCTTCCAGCTCTGCGCCTGTAACGGGAGTGCTCTTAAATGTTGCAAAAGATGTATTTCCTCAAGCCGAATCCACCAGTATTGTGATGGAGTACGGCACGCAGCCACCGCTTCAAATCAGTGCTGCTATGCGTGCAGAAAACTGGTTGCACAATAACCCTAAGCATCCATTGGCAACGCCAGCGCTTGCTAAGAAGATTAAGCAAGACATGTTAGATGCGTTTTATACCGATACCGACGCTTGGAAAGGGCAAATCATCAGCCAAGCACGCCAGGCGATGTTTCAAGCAGTTGACGGTTTAAATAAAAATTAATTAGATTTAAGACAGAGTAAATTTTATGACAATGACATCAACAATGCCTTTGGACGTGGTCATCATGGCGGCGGGCAAGGGCACACGGATGAAGAGTACGTTGCCCAAGGTGCTTCACCGTTTGGGTGGCAAGCCACTTTTAGAACATGTGATCGATGCCGCCGCGCAATTGAATGCCAGAAGTGCTGTTGTGATTACAGGACATGAGTCTAAAGTAGTTCAAAATGCTATTAATTTAATAGCTGCTCAGGCATTAAATACGCCGGATAAATGCATATTTAGTGCATATAAATCGATAAATTCAGTGTTGCAAGAGCCACAACTAGGTACGGGGCATGCCGTGTTGCAAGCCGTGCCTGTTTTGCCTGATGATGGCATGGTTTTGGTGCTCAGTGGTGATGTGCCTTTAACGCAAGTTGACACCTTGCAAGACCTGATAAATAGGTCTGGTGGTGACAAATTGGCGCTTTTGACAATTGATTTTGAGAGCCCAGCAGGTTATGGACGCATCGTTCGCAGCAATGATTCTGTACATGCCATCGTTGAGCAAAAAGACGCGAATGACGCACAAAAGGCGATCAAAGAGGTTTACAGCGGCATCATGGCCGTGCCAGCCAAGTTGCTAAAAGGCTGGCTGGCGCGTTTGGACAACAAAAATGCTCAAGGCGAGTACTACTTGACGGATATCGTGAAATTCGCGGTAGCGGATGGTTTGACAGTTGTTGCCCACAAAATTGACGATGCAGCGCAAGTTGCTGGCGTGAACAGTCCTGTACAACTAGCCGAGTTGGAGCGGGTGCATCAATTGCGACAAGCCAAAATCTTGATGGAGCAGGGCGTGCGATTGGCTGATCCAGCTCGTTTTGACCTGCGTGGCAGCTTAACTTGTGGCCTAGATGTTGAAATAGACATCAATTGCATTTTTTCAGGACAAGTGACTTTGGGTACTGGTGCGAGAGTGGGCGCTCACTGCGTGATTTCTAACGCGGTGATTGCCGATGGTGCGGTTATTCACCCATTTACGCACATTGAGGGTGAAAAACTGGGGGTTTCAGTAGGTGCTGGCTCTTTGATAGGTCCTTTCGCACGACTACGCCCTGGCGCTGAATTGGGCAAAGAAGTGCATATTGGTAACTTCGTCGAGGTCAAAAATGCCACTTTGGCCGATGGTGCGAAAGCCAACCATTTGGCGTATTTGGGCGATTCGACGGTGGGCGAGCGCGTTAATTTTGGTGCTGGCAGCATCACTGCCAACTACGATGGTTCTAACAAACACCGTACTGTGATTGAAGCCGATGTGCATATCGGCAGCAATTGTGTGCTGGTCGCACCGGTAACGATAGGCGCAGGTGGCACGGTCGGCGGTGGCTCAACGATTACCAAAAGTACCGCAGCCGGTGTGCTTAGCGTCGCGCGGGGCAAGCAAGTCAGTATTGCTAACTGGCAGCGACCTAAAAAAATCGCAAAATAGCTCGCTTCAAGCCTCAGATAACTCGTTTTTAATACCAATTCGTCATGGCAAGTATTCGTACGCTGGCTGATTTAAGCCAAGTCAAGCAAACTTTGGCTGAGCAACAGGCAAAACACGCGGCTGACGAAGCTGCAGCTAAGGCGAAAGCAGCGCTGGAATTGGCCAATAAAAACTTGTTTTCTAGCAGCGTTGGCGTCGTACAGCCGATACAAAACAAGCCTAAGGTGCTATCAAAAGCTAAGCAACCTGAGCCTAACCCTGTGCAACAGAAGCGTGATGATGCAGCTGTGCTGCGCGAGTCTTTGAGCGACGAGTTTGATGTTGAATCTCTCTTGGATATTGACGATTCTCTGAGCTTTCGACGCCCTGGTATAGGCACAGACGTGACTAAAAAACTGCGACAAGGCGTTTGGAGTATCCAAAAACAGCTGGATTTGCACAATTGCCGCACGGAAGAAGCTAGAGATGCGCTAGGCGCTTTTATCCGAGAATCCCACAAAATCGGTATCCGTTGCGTTCGCGTGGTGCATGGGAAAGGACTAGGCTCAGCAGGTAAAGAGCCAGTTTTGAAGGGAAAAGTCAAAAGTTGGTTGATTCAAAAGCAAGAAGTATTGGCTTTTGTTCAGGCAAAACCAGCCGAAGGTGGTGCAGGCGCTCTCGTGGTGCTGCTGAAACCACAGATGAAGCCGTAGTTGAATCTGATGTAGATCTGATGTTTTGGGCACAACAATAAGATTTACAATCTAAGGTTGGCATTCGTGTTTCACAGCCTTTATTAATTGGTTACCAAACCTCACCCGTTACCCTATAAATTTTCAGGAGTTACTATGTTTATTTCTTCCGCAATCGCACAAACCGCTCCTGCCGCTGCCTCTGCTGGCGGCAGTATGCAAGATAGCCTGACCAGCATGTTGCCTTTGGTTTTGATGTTTGTGGTTCTGTACTTCGTGATGATTCGCCCACAAATGAAAAAACAAAAAGAACATCGCACCATGATTGATGCCTTGGCCAAGGGTGATGAAATCGCGACAGCAGGTGGCCTGCTTGGCAAAGTGAGCAAATTGACAGACAGCACGGTTACTCTAGAAATCGCAAATGGCGTAGAGGTGCAATTACAGCGTCACGCTGTGGTGCAAGTGTTGCCAAAAGGCAGTATCAAATAAGCGCTGACCATCCAGAAATCAGCTCTTCCGTTTTAAATTTACCTGTGAAAAAAGCGCAATCATGAATCGTTACCCGGTTTGGAAATATGCGGTCATCTTGATCGTTCTCTTGGTGTCCGTGCTTTTCACGTTGCCCAACTTTTTTGGTGAAGCGCCAGCGGTACAAGTGTCTAGCGCCAAATCTAACGTCAAAGTTGACAGCGCCACGCAGCTAAAAATTGAAGAAGCCTTGAAAGCAGCTGGCTTAACGCCTGACGGTGTCACCTTTGATGGCAAATCCGTCAAAGCGCTGTTTAAAGATACAGGTACGCAGCTCGAAGCAAAAGATGCGATTCAAAAAAGTTTGGTTGCACTGGGCGCAGCGCCTATGTATTTGGGCTTGGATTTGCGGGGTGGAGTGCATGTAATGCTGCAGGTTGACATGGCTGCAGCATTGACGAAGAAGGCAGAATCATTGACGGGTGATATTCGTTCTGCACTGCGCGAGAAAAATACACGCCACGGCGGTGTATCGCGCAGTGGCTCAAATATTGAAGTCCGCTTTCGCGACCAAGAAACGCTAGCATCTGCTAAAAGAGTCATTGCCGACCAGTTTCCAGAGTTGACTGTCACGGATGCGCCTGAAGGCACAGAGTACAAATTAACCGGAGCTATCAAGCCAGAAGCAGCTTTGAAAATTCAGGATCAAGCGCTGAAGCAAAACATCGTGACGCTGCATAACCGCATCAACGAGCTGGGCGTGGCCGAGCCGGTGATTCAGCAGCA
>JBEGUP010000026.1:0-20960 GCA_041178825.1 Pseudomonadota bacterium
GAAATTGACGAGCTCAACATTTTGCAAGCCACCATGCTGGCCATGCGCCGCGCGGTGGAGGGCTTGCGGCTCAAACCCGTCAAAGTACTGGTCGATGGCAACCGCATCCCGACCTTGGATGTGTTGGCAGAGGCAATAGTGAAGGGCGACAGCAAAGTGCAGGCTATTTCCGCCGCCTCCATCTTGGCCAAAGTCACCCGCGACCGCTGGTGCGCTGAGTTACACGACAAGTTTCCACAATATGGCTTTGACCAACACAAAGGCTACGGCACGGCGCAGCATTTGGCCGCTTTAAACGAATTTGGCGCTTGCCCAGAGCACCGACGAACGTTTGCACCAGTGACAGCTGTTTTGAATCGATAAATCACTGAATCGTAAAAATTGAATAAATACAATGACTTCGCCTGAAACGACCTACATCACGTCCCGCGATAACCCACTCCTCAAAGAGCTACGCAAACTCAGCTCAGAGCCCACGGCGTACCGCAAAACAGGTCGCGTGTGGTTGGAAGGCGACCATTTGTGCAGCGCTGCACTCGCCAGAGGCATCAAACCTGCATTAGCCGTTTTTTCAGAGTCATTTATGCCTATAGCCAGTATATTTACTGCCTCAGCAGCTATTAAAAACATAGTAAAAATTGTCGTTATTTCTGACAAGCTCTGGCAAGATATCAGCGGCTTAGAGTCGCCCGCCAAGATGGGTTTTGTGGTGGATTTACCTAGCTCAGTACAAATCGCCCCCAATGTTGCCACCGTGATTTTGGACCGTCTGCAAGATGCGGGCAATGTCGGCTCCATCTTGCGCAGCGCCGCAGCGTTTGGGTTTAAACAGGTTGTTGCACTCACGGGAACGGCAGCACTGTGGAGCCCCAAAGTGCTGCGCGCCGGTATGGGCGCTCATTTTGGGTTGCAATTAGTTGAAAGCGCAAGTTTAGAAGACTTATCAGCCTTGACCGTCCCCTTGGTCGTCACCAGCTCGCACCAAGGCGATTTTTTGCAAAACTTGATGCAAAACAAGGCTTTACCGCAACCCTGCGCGTGGGTGATGGGGCACGAAGGGCAGGGTGTTCGGACGGAGTTGCTTGAAAAAGCGGCAGTTTCAGTGCGAATCGGCCAGCCCGGTGGGGAGGAGTCGCTGAACGTGGCGGCTGCGGCTGCGATTTGTTTGCATGCTAGCTCGGTGGTTGGATAATTTTTGTTTTCGCGGCAATTTCAAGCAAATTTTGGAGAAATTAGGCAAGTTCAGCCAAGGTTGAGTAAGGGTTCTCCCGCAAGCTCAGCTATAATTAGAGGCTTCCTGTCTACCCCACGTACGCCTAGCGCATCATTTAGCTTAACCCTGACATAGCAGCCTCAAAACAACTTTACAAAAGTCGTTTTAAAGCCAGCTTGGGCGTACCCGTTATATATTCGGAGAACCCAGTGCTTCAGAGCCTCAAGCCACGTTTCCCCCTAGCCATTCTGGCCCTCGCCGATGGCACCATCTTTGTCGGATCTTCCGTTGGAGCTGCCTCCAAAGATGTTTCTCATACTGTTGGAGAAGTCGTTTTCAACACGTCCATGACCGGTTACCAAGAAATCCTGACTGACCCCAGCTACTGTCAGCAAATCGTCACGTTGACGTACCCGCACATTGGCAACTACGGCATCAGCGAACAAGATGTCGAGTCTGCCAAGGTCAATGCCGCAGGTTTGATCATCAAAGACTTGCCATTAATCGCATCTAACTTCCGCTCTACCATGAGCTTGACCGATTACTTGATCCAAGAAAAAACGATTGCGATTGCAGATATCGACACTCGCCAGTTGACCCGCCATTTACGCACCCATGGTGCACAAAACGGTTGTATTTTGGCTTTGGCTGAGGGCGAAGCGGCAACACCCGCGCTGATCCACAAAGCCGTTGCCTTGGCAAAAGCTGCGCCTAACATGTCAGGTTTGGATTTGGCTAAAGTCGTCTCTACGACCAAAACCTACCCGTGGACGCAAACCGAGTGGCAGTTGCATAACCCGACCTTGAACGGTAAAGCCGGTTACAGCGAGCAATTGCCTGCAGATGCAAAATTCCATGTTGTAGCTTACGACTTCGGCGTCAAGTACAACATCTTGCGCATGTTGGCCGAGCGCGGCTGCCGCGTCACCGTCGTGCCTGCACAAACCAGCGCTGCTGATGTGCTTAAGTTAAATCCAAACGGCATTTTCTTGTCTAACGGCCCAGGTGACCCAGAACCGTGCGACTATGCGATTGCAGCAGCTAAAGAATTGATAGAAACTGGTATCCCGACCTTCGGTATTTGCTTGGGTCACCAAATCATGGCTTTGGCTAGCGGTGCGAAAACCTTCAAAATGAAGTTTGGCCACCATGGTGCAAACCACCCAGTTAAAGACTTAGACACTGGCAAAGTCAGCATCACCAGCCAAAACCACGGTTTTG
Source organism: Pseudomonadota bacterium (assembly GCA_041178825.1). Classification (GTDB taxonomy): domain Bacteria; phylum Pseudomonadota; class Gammaproteobacteria; order Burkholderiales; family Burkholderiaceae_C; genus Aalborgiella. The sequence goes on from JBEGUP010000026.1 coordinate 2,435, forward strand.
CGGTAGATGAAAAAACACTACCAACCAACTTGCGCGCTACTCACATCAGCCTGTTTGACGGCACGCTGCAAGGCCTGACTCGCACCGACAAACCCGCGTTTTGCTTCCAAGGACACCCTGAAGCATCACCTGGACCACAAGACATCAGCTACCTCTTCGACCGCTTTGTCGGTTTGATGAACAAAGCTGGGGAGAATAAATAACATGCCAAAACGTACCGACCTTAAAAGTATCCTCATCATTGGCGCTGGCCCAATCATCATTGGTCAAGCTTGTGAGTTTGACTATTCTGGTGTGCAAGCTTGCAAAGCCTTGCGCGAAGAAGGCTACAAAGTCATCTTGATCAACAGCAACCCTGCGACCATCATGACAGACCCCGCCACGGCGGATGTCACCTATATCGAGCCCATCACTTGGCAAACGGTTGAGAAAATTATCGCCAAAGAGCGCCCAGACGCGATTTTGCCGACCATGGGTGGGCAAACGGCGCTGAACTGCGCTTTGGATTTGTGGCACAACGGCGTGTTGCAAAAATACACCGGTGCGGCGACGGGCAAACCTGTTGAGCTGATTGGCGCAACCCCAGAAGCCATCGACAAAGCCGAAGACCGCTTGAAGTTCAAAGACGCGATGACCAAAATTGGTCTCGGTTCCGCCCGCTCAGGCATCGCACACAGCATGGACGAGGCTTGGGGCGTGCAAAAGACGCTGGGCTTCCCAACAGTGATTCGCCCTAGCTTCACACTGGGCGGCACAGGTGGCGGCATCGCTTACAACTCCGAAGAGTTTGAGACGATTTGCAAACGTGGTTTGGAGGCTTCCCCAACCAACGAGTTGCTGATTGAAGAATCGCTGCTCGGCTGGAAAGAGTACGAGATGGAAGTGGTGCGCGACAAGGCGGACAACTGCATCATCGTTTGTTCTATTGAAAACTTGGACCCCATGGGCGTGCACACCGGTGACTCCATCACTGTTGCTCCTGCACAAACTTTGACCGACAAAGAGTACCAAATCCTGCGCAATGCCTCTTTGGCGGTATTGCGTGAAATTGGCGTCGATACCGGCGGCTCTAACGTGCAGTTCTCCATCAACCCGGTCGATGGCCGCATGGTGGTGATTGAGATGAACCCGCGCGTGTCGCGTTCATCCGCCTTGGCGTCCAAAGCGACAGGTTTCCCGATTGCTAAAGTCGCAGCCAAGCTGGCTTGCGGTTACACACTGGATGAGCTGCGCAACGAGATCACAGGCGGCGCAACGCCAGCGAGTTTTGAGCCTAGCATCGACTACGTGGTTACCAAAATCCCACGTTTCGCTTTTGAAAAATTCCCAGCGGCTGATTCGCGTTTAACCACGCAAATGAAGTCGGTCGGTGAGGTGATGGCCATGGGGCGCACTTTCCAAGAGTCGTTCCAAAAAGCCCTGCGTGGTTTGGAAGTTGGCGTTGACGGCATGAACGAAAAAACCCAAGACCGCGAAATCTTGGAGCGTGAATTGGGTGCACCAGGCCCAGAGCGTATTTGGTACGTAGGTGATGCGTTCGCCATGGGTTACACCGTGGATGAAGTGTTTGCTTTAACCAAGATCGACCCTTGGTTTTTGGTGCAAATCGAAGAAATTGTCAAAATCGAGTTGGAACTGGAAACAACCACGCTCGATAAAATCGATGCCGCTACGCTACGATTATTGAAGCAAAAGGGCTTTTCAGACCGCCGGCTGGCCAAGCAATTGCGAACTACGGATACAAAAATCCGTGAAGCTCGCCACGCTGCCAATGTGCGTCCTGTGTACAAACGTGTGGACACCTGCGCGGCAGAGTTTGCGTCGAACACGGCTTATTTGTATTCAACCTACGAGGCGGTTCATCCGCTCAGCTCAGGCAGCGAATGCGAAGCTGCGCCATCAGATAAAAAGAAAATCATCGTTTTAGGCGGCGGTCCGAACCGTATTGGCCAAGGCATCGAGTTTGACTACTGCTGCGTTCACGCCGCTATGGCGATGCGCGAAGACGGTTACGAGACCATCATGGTCAACTGCAACCCTGAAACGGTTTCAACCGATTACGACACCTCTGACCGCCTGTACTTCGAGCCTGTGACATTGGAAGACGTGTTGGAAATCGTCGCGATTGAAAAGCCGGTCGGCGTGATTGTTCAATATGGCGGTCAAACGCCTTTGAAGTTAGCGCTGGCGCTGGAAGCCAACGGCGTACCCATCATCGGCACCACGCCAGACATGATTGACGCTGCGGAAGACCGCGAGCGTTTCTCGGCGCTCTTACACGAGCTGAACTTGAAGCAGCCGCCCAATGCGACGGCGCGTACTGAGCCTGAAGCGCTAGAAAAAGCAGCTACTTTGGGCTATCCGCTCGTCGTTCGCCCAAGCTACGTGCTGGGTGGCCGCGCGATGGAAATCGTCCATGAGCAGCGCGACCTTGAGCGCTACATGCGTGAAGCGGTCAAGGTTAGCCACGATTCACCGGTGTTGTTGGACCGCTTTTTGAACGACGCTATCGAGTGCGATGTGGACGCCGTGCGTGACCACACCGGCCGCGTGTTTATCGGTGGTGTGATGGAGCATATTGAACAAGCGGGCGTGCACAGTGGCGATTCGGCCTGTTCGTTGCCACCGTATTACCTCACGGCTGCGACGATTACTGAAATCAAACGCCAAACCGCTGCTATGGCCAAAGCGCTAAATGTGGTGGGTTTGATGAATGTGCAGTTCGCTATTCAACAAATTGAAGATAGCAACGAGAAGAAGGACGTTATTTTCGTTTTAGAGGTGAACCCACGCGCCTCGCGCACTGTGCCGTTTGTGTCAAAAGCAACAGGCATTCAGCTAGCCAAAGTAGCAGCCCGTTGCATGGCAGGTCAGTCTTTGGATGCGCAGGGCATTGGTGCAGAGGTGACACCACCGTATTTCAGCGTTAAAGAAGCGGTCTTCCCGTTTGTGAAATTCCCAGGTGTTGATACGATTCTTGGGCCTGAGATGAAATCGACGGGTGAAGTCATGGGCGTAGGCAAAACTTTTGGTGAAGCTTTCGTCAAAGCGCAACTTGGTGCTGGTACCAAGTTGCCACGTGCAACGGATGCAGTGAAAAAGGTATTTTTGACCGTCAAAAACAGCGATAAAGCACGTGCAGTCGACATAGCACGTGCCTTAGTAGCTATGAATTTTGATGTCGTTGCCACCAAAGGCACTGCTGCAGCCATCAACGCCGCAGGTGTGAAATGCTCAGTTGTTAACAAAGTGACCGAAGGCCGTCCGCACGTGGTGGACATGATCAAAAACAACGAAGTGGCGATGGTCATCAACACGGTTGAAGAGCGCCGCAACGCGATTGCTGATTCACGAGCCATTCGTACTTCGGCTTTGCTGGCTCGCGTCACGACTTTCACGACCATTTTTGGTGCGGAAGCTGCTGTCGAGGGTATGAAGTACATGGACAGCTTGGGCGTGATTTCGGTGCAGGAGATGCACGCGCAGTTGCTGTAAACAACTTTTAACGGCATAATTAAGCCAAGCACACACAAAACCGCCGAATGCTGTCCCTCTGGGGCAGTTCGGCGGTTTCGTTTTGTAAACAAACTAATTTAGATAATTTAGATAAAAAGAGACGGATAGAGATATGTCTACACTACCTATTACTAAGCGTGGCGCAGAGCTGCTCAAAGCTGAACTCCACAAACTCAAAGCGTTTGAGCGTCCATCTGTTATTGCTGCGATTTCTGAAGCGCGCGCGCAGGGCGATTTAAGCGAAAACGCCGAATACGACGCTGCCAAAGACCGCCAAGGTTTCATCGAGGGCCGCATTATTGAGCTAGAAGGCAAGCTGTCAGTTGCCCAAGTTATTGATCCTACAGAACTGAACGCAGGTGGTCGCGTTGTTTTCGGCACGACGGTAGACTTGGAATCTGAAGATACCGGCGCAAAAGTGACTTACCAAATCGTTGGTGAAGACGAGGCGGATATCAAGCTAGGACTCGTTAACATCAGCAGCCCTATCGCGCGTGCTTTGATTGGCAAGGAAGAGGGCGATACCGCTGAAGTTCAAGCGCCGGGTGGTGTGAAGAGCTACGAAATTATTAGCGTTCGCTATATTTAGTATTATTTTTTAATATTGAAAAATATAATACTTTCTAAGCTAACAATATTCACCGCAGCACTCTGGTGGGGTAGTTTAACTACGCTTGGTTTCTTTGTTGTGCCGATGCTGTTTCAGCATCTGCCGACCAAAGCATTGGCAGGTAATATGGCAGCAAGGTTGTTTGAAGTACAAACTTGGGTGTCTGTCGGCTGCGGTTTGGTGTTGTTGCTGATATTGCGCCCCAAACGCATCCAAAATCACATCAACACAGAAAATAATGCTAAAAGTGATGTGAATATGGCTTTAGCCGGCGTATTTCCTGCCTCTACAGCTATTATATTTGTAGCATTTGGTGTGCTGATGTCTATGCTGGTTGCGTTTGGCGTATCACCCCGCATCGTGGCCAGAGAGAACTTGATGCTCTGGCATGCGGTCGGAAGTTTGATGTACCTCGCGCAGTGGGTTTGCGCGGGTGTTGTGCTTTGGAAGTTATCGAATACTAAATTGGCAAGTTAGATTTAGTATTCAAATCATATATTTAATTGTATGATTTTTTCATCACACTGATTTAAATATTATGTCTGGCTGCGCTTCTTAACCGAGGTTTGTTTAGGCTGTGCACGTTTTACTTTACCGCCTTGCGTCAATCGCTGATTACCCAGTACGCGCAAAGTTTTCACTTCTGGACGCTGGCCTCCACGGCTTGAATACTTTAAAACCTTGAAATCACGTGGTCCCGCCATGCGGTCGTCGTCTTCTGACCGTTCTTTTTTGATCTCCAAAATCGGACGCCACAGCACCAACAGCTTGCCGATATGCTGAATCGGCGCGGCAGAGAGTTCTTCCGCCAGGGTTTGGTACATTTCTTCGCGAACAACGCGGTCATCACCCAAAACGCGGATTTTGATGAGGCCGTGAGCGTTCAGTGCGGCATTAGTTTCTTTTTTAACAGCGGCAGACAGACCGTCGTTACCAATCATAACGACAGGAGACAGGTCGTGCGCTTCAGCGCGGTGAATTTTGCGCTGCGCAGGGGTAAGTATTATTTTTGACATGGCTCTATTATCGGTGATTACTAGGTATTTACCCAAATATTAGCTGCGACAGAGGATAATGACCAAAGATAAGAGATAGAAAAACAGATAAAAAGTGAAAGCACATTAGTGAAAGTTAAAACCCAAAGTCGAAAAGTCAACAAAGCGTGGTTGAACGACCACGTCAACGATACCTATGTCAAACTCGCCAAACGCGAAGGCTATCGCGCCCGTGCAGCTTACAAGCTCAAAGAAATTGACGAAGCGCACAAGCTGATCAAACCTGGACACATGGTCATCGATTTGGGTTCCACGCCAGGCGCTTGGAGTCAATACATTCGCCGCAAACTGTCCCCTAAAACCGCTACGGGTGGTGGTGCTGCCGTGGGTGAACTCAACGGCCGTATCATCGCGCTCGATTTGCTGGCGATGGAGCCTGTTGAAGGCGTGGTTTTCATTCAGGGTGATTTTCGTGAAGACGAAGTGTTAAGCCTGCTCACTAACGAGATGAAGGGCGATTTGGCTGATGTGGTGGTGTCCGACATGGCACCCAATTTATCGGGCATTGATGCCACTGACGCCGCTCGCGTTGAAAACTTGATCGAATTGGCAATAGATTTTTGCAAAAACCACATGAAACCCGAAGGTGCCCTAGTTGCTAAATACAGCCAGCTGGTGGTGATGTTTAAAGCGCACTTTAAAGTGGTTAAGGCGATCAAACCAGCGTCATCGCGCTCAGAGTCTTCAGAGACGTTTTTGGTCGGCATGGGTCAAAAGTAATAGCAGCGTTCTTTCAAATTTATGAATCCTGCCCTAGATTGATATAGTTTGATGCAATTTAGGGCATTAAATGCCCTTAAAACAGGACTTATTCGCGCTTTTTCGTCTTGAAAAGCCTAAAATCAGACGCATGTTGACTGAGTAGTCCTAAGGAGTTTCTCTTGAATAAAGAATTGTTTTCGAAGTTTGCCGTTTGGGTGGTCATTGCGATGGTGTTGTTCACCGTTTTTAAACAGTTTGACGCTAAAAGCGGTGCGCAAACTGGCTACGTGGGCTACTCTGACTTTTTAGAAGAAGTCCGCAACAAGCAATTCAAAACAGTAACGATCAGCGAGGGCGCTGGCGGCTCCGAAATTGTGGGCACCAAATTAGACGACAGCAAAATTCGCACCACTGGCACATTCATGGATCGCGGTTTGGTGGGTGATTTGATCGCCAACAACGTTAAATTTGACGTGAAACCGCGCGAAGAGGGCTCTTTACTGATGTCACTCTTGATGAGCTGGGGTCCTATGCTCTTACTGATTGGCGTTTGGGTTTATTTCATGAAGCAAATGCAAGGCGGCGGCAAAAGCGGCCCATTCAGCTTTGGTAAAAGTAAGGCTAAATTGCTCGATGAAAGCGCTAATACCGTGACCTTTGCAGATGTGGCGGGTTGTGACGAAGCCAAAGAAGAAGTCAAGGAGGTCGTCGACTTTTTGAAAGACCCAGGTCGTTTCCAAAAGTTGGGTGGCCGCATCCCCCGTGGTTTGCTGCTCGTTGGCCCACCGGGTACAGGTAAAACTTTGTTGGCGAAATCAATTGCTGGCGAAGCCAAAGTGCCTTTCTTTGCGATTTCAGGTTCTGACTTCGTTGAAATGTTTGTCGGTGTTGGCGCATCCCGTGTGAGAGACATGTTTGAAAACGCCAAGAAAAATGCGCCTTGTATCATTTTTATTGATGAGATTGACGCGGTTGGTCGCCAGCGCGGCGCGGGTGTCGGTGGCGGCAATGACGAACGCGAACAAACCTTGAACCAGATGCTGGTTGAGATGGATGGTTTTGAAACCAACCTCGGTGTGATTGTGGTTGCTGCAACCAACCGTCCTGATATTTTGGATGCCGCTTTGCTACGTCCAGGTCGTTTTGATCGCCAAGTCTATGTAACATTACCTGATATCCGCGGCCGTGAGCAGATTTTGAACGTCCACATGCGCAAAATCCCAGCGTCGCAAGACGTTAACCCAGGTACGATTGCCCGTGGCACGCCAGGTATGAGTGGTGCTGATTTGGCGAACTTGTGCAACGAGGCTGCTTTGATGGCTGCGCGTCGCAATGCACGAGTGGTGGAGATGCAAGATTTTGAGAAAGCCAAAGACAAAATTTTGATGGGCCCTGAGCGCAAGAGCATGATCATGCCCGAGGAAGAGCGCCGTAACACGGCTTACCACGAAGCTGGCCACGCCTTGATCGGCAAAATGCTACCTAAGTGCGACCCGGTTCATAAAGTGACCATCATCCCGCGTGGACGTGCTCTGGGTGTAACCATGAGCTTGCCAGCGGCAGATCGTTACAGCTATGACAGTGAGTTCATGCTTAGCCAGATCGCCATGTTGTTTGGTGGTCGTATTGCTGAAGAAGTGTTCATGAAGCAAATGACAACAGGTGCCAGTAACGACTTTGAGCGTGCCACTGGTCTGGCTCGTGATATGGTGATGCGTTATGGCATGTCTGAAGCACTGGGTCCTATGGTTTATGCGGACAATGAGGGTGAAGTCTTCTTGGGGCGTTCGGTCACTAAGACCACCAACATGAGCGAGCAAACAATGCTCAAAGTGGATACAGAGGTTAGACGAATTATCGATGAGCAATATGGCCGCGCTCGTAAACTGATTGAAGACAACCAAGACAAAATGCATGCCATGGCGAAAGCTTTGCTGGAATGGGAAACCATAGACAGTGATCAAATCGACGACATCATGGCCGGCAAGCAGCCACTAGCTCCTAAAGATTGGACACCGCGCATACCCCCAGCGGACAGTAACACTGGCGGTAGTGGCAGTGCCCCTGTGATCAAGCCTGAAGCAGCGCCTACGGCAGCATAGTTACTCGCGCTATATCTCTTGTAGGTGTTTATGAATTGGCAAACAAGTCGATTTCAAATCGACTTGGCGCAGCCCAAAGTGATGGGCATTGTCAATGTCACGCCTGATTCGTTCTCAGACGGTGGCAAATACGCCTTGTCTGGTTCTGCTATCAAGCATGCGACAAAACTTCTTGAAGAAGGTGCAGATATCCTGGACATCGGTGGCGAGTCTTCTCGCCCAGGCGCGCCGCAAGTGCCGCTGGAGGTCGAGTTATCTCGCGTCCTACCTGTTGTGGTTGAAGCGGTCAAACTCGGCGTTCCTGTTTCTGTAGACACTTACAAACCGCAAGTCATGCAGGCTGTGTTGGATGCAGGTGCTGACATCATCAACGACATTTGGGCGCTGCGGCAGCCTGGGGCAGCGGCAATTGTTGCTCAGCATTCAAGCTGCGGCGTTTGTCTGATGCATATGCACAAAGAACCGCAAACCATGCAGTCTGAAACCATGCTAGGTGATGCCAATGCAATAGTTGCTCAAGTGCTCTCTTTTTTGGAGCAGCGAAGGAAATATATATTTGGGCTGGGGGTTGATTTATCGCGTATTTCGATTGACCCTGGCATTGGTTTTGGGAAAACTGTTGAGCAAAACTTTGCATTGCTGGCACGTCAACGTGAGTTGCTCGCACTTGGCTTACCTTTACTTTCTGGCTGGTCGCGCAAATCATCACTGGGCGTTGTGACGGGTTTGTCAATAGAGCAGCGCATGCCGCCCAGCGTTGTGGCTGCCGTGCTTGCTGTACAAAATGGTGCCAGCATTGTTCGGGTGCACGATGTGAAAGAAACCGTAGCCGCCTTAAAGGTACTCAGCACGGTTACTGCTTTGCGTAAGGTCTAAGAAAGGTTTAAGCAAGATTTAAGTAAGATTCGAGCAGTAAAAATCGGTGACGGTTAATTTTGTTGCTGCCTGTTAATTTTTGTTGAAGTTAGTTACACATCTGAATATAATAAGTAAAAATATAATTAATATGACAAGAAAATACTTCGGTACAGACGGTATTCGCGGTGCAGTAGGGCAGCACCCTATCACGCCTGATTTCGTACTTAAACTGGCACACGCAGTTGGTCGCGTGCTCAAGCAAACAGAGGCGCGCCCTACGGTCTTGATTGGTAAAGATACGCGTATTTCAGGCTATATGCTGGAAAGTGCATTAGAGTCCGGCTTTAACTCAGCTGGTGTTGATGTCGTGCTACTGGGGCCTATTCCCACACCTGCTGTGGCTTACCTCACGCGTGCGCAGCGCGCAAGCCTAGGTGTTGTTATCAGCGCCAGCCACAATGCATTTGCTGACAATGGCATTAAGTTTTTCAGTGCCAAGGGTACAAAACTTGATGACGCATGGGAGCTTGCTGTTGAAGCCACTATGGAAGAGGCGCCTAAATGGGTTGATTCAGCAAACTTAGGTAAGGCTAAGCGTTTGGATGATGCCGCAGGTCGCTACATCGAATTTTGCAAAAGCACCTTCGCTAATGATTTGACGCTCAAAGGGCTGAAAATCGTCGTTGATGGCGCGCATGGTGCTGCTTACCAAGTTGCTCCTAAAGTGTTCCATGAGTTGGGTGCAGAAGTGATTTCAATAGGCTGCGCCCCAGATGGTTTGAACATCAACCATGAAGTAGGTGCCACGCATCCGGACGCATTGATTGCAGCTGTGCAGCTTCATAAAGCTGATTATGGTATTGCGCTTGATGGCGATGCTGATCGGTTGCAGTTTGTAGATGCGCAGGGTCGTTTGTTCAACGGCGATGAAGTGCTATATCTGATGGTTACTGAGCGTTTGGCCCGTGCTGAGCTCGTGCCAGGTGCCGTTGGTACTTTGATGACCAATTTAGCAGTCGAATTGGCATTGAAAGCAAAAGGGGTTGCCTTTGTTCGTGCCAAAGTGGGTGATAGATATGTCTTGGAAGAGTTAGATAAACGTGGCTGGATTTTAGGAGGCGAGAGTTCAGGTCATCTGCTAGCACTTGACAAGCACACCACAGGCGATGGTCTTGTTAGTGCTTTGCAAGTGCTACAAGCTTGTACGCGTAGTGGTAAAACCATGGCACAACTGCTAAGCGATGTCACGCTGTTTCCTCAAACACTGATAAATGTGCGCTTACAGCCTGGTCAAACTTGGGTCGAACTACAAAAAATGCCTGCGCTTATCAAAGCAACCCAAGCTGTTGAAGCAGAGCTTGGCAATACTGGTCGTGTTCTGATTCGTGCAAGCGGCACAGAACCTTTGGTACGTGTCATGGTCGAAGCTCAAAATGCCGTGCAAGCCAAGAATTGTGCGCAACGAATAGCCGATACGCTCAAAACCTAGACGTCATTTTAGGAATTTCGCACAATGATTACGGTTCACCACTTAAATAACTCTCGTTCACAGCGTGTTATTTGGCTCTTGGAAGAGCTAGGTGTGGACTACACCGTTAAGCGGTACCAACGTGACCCAAAGACGATGCTCGCACCAAAGTCTTTGCTGAAAGTTCATCCTTTAGGCAAGTCTCCAGTTATCACAGATGGGGATACTGTTGTTGCTGAATCAGGTGCAATTATTGAATATTTGATTGATCGCTATGATATCGAGCGCAAATTGTCGCCAGCACCGGGCACGCCAACTCGTCTGCGCTACACATATTGGCTGCATTTTGCAGAAGGCTCTGCGATGTCGCCATTGTTGATGAAGCTGATGTTTAACTATATTGAAAAAGCGCCCATGCCGTTTTTTGCGAAACCCATAGCTAAAGCTATCTCTAAAAAGGCCAAATCAAGTTTTATTGACCCTCAAATCAAGGCACACCTAGACTATATTGAGTCCGAATTAGGAAAATCCACCTGGTTTGCTGGCGGGCGTTTGACGGGTGCTGACATCCAAATGAGCTTCCCGTTAGAAGCCGCTTCAGTACGTGGCGGTTTAGATGAATCCTACCCAAAAATCAACGCATTCATCAGACGCATACATGCTAGAGCAGGCTACAAACGCGCACTTGAGCGAGGCGGTGAATATAACTTATTGAGTTAAAAGTTTAAACTTTAAAAGTTTTTGCTATAAATAACATAGCTATTCAGGCAGATAACATGCTGGCTACAATCGAATTTGATGTATAAATTCTGTTTTTTTTCGTTAAATCTGCTTCTGGGTAACCCGTTTCATCAATTCTTCAGCATTTTCTTTGCGCTCGCTATAGCGATCAACCAAATAAGGTGAGATCTCACGCGTCAGCAGCGTAAATTTCACCAACTCTTCCATCACATCAACCACGCGGTCATAGTAAGGTGATTGTTTCATTCGACCTGTCTCGTCAAACTCTAAAAACGCTTTTGCGACAGAAGATTGGTTGGGAATCGTTAACATCCGCATCCAACGGCCTAAGATGCGCAGCTGGTTGACTGCATTGAACGATTGCGAGCCGCCGCAAACCTGCATTACCGCTAAAGTTTTGCCTTGTGTAGGGCGCACCGCGCCGCTGTTCAAGGGAATCCAATCGATCTGGGTTTTCATGATGCCGGTCATCGCGCCGTGGCGTTCGGGAGACGTCCACACCATGCCTTCGGCCCAGGCTGCCAACTCGCGTAATTCTTGTACTTTGGGGTGACTTTCGGGCGCATCGTCCGCCAGTGGCAGCCCATGCGGGTTAAAAGTGCGGGTTTCGCAGCCCATCGCTTGAAGCAAACGGGCGGCTTCTTCGCTGAGTAAGCGGCTGAACGACCGCTCCCGCAGCGAGCCGTAGAGCAGCAAAATACGCGGTGGATGTGCTGTTGAGAGTTCTTTTGCAGCAACTTGAAGCTTTGAAGTGTCTGGAATGGCGAAAAGGGCAGTGTCTAAATTCGGTAAATCGGTCATTTCAATCCTTGAATCCCTGAATCATCAATAGGCTCTAACAAATGGTTGATCCCAACCCCAACCGCTGCCCCCAAAGCCTGCGCTGCGACAAAGCTCAATGCGCTAGCCGGTGCAATGCCCGCAAAACTGTCGCTCAGCATCCGCCCCACCACCGCAGCAGGGTTGGCAAACGATGTGCTAGCGGTAAACCAATAGGCCGCACCTATGTAGCATGCCACCAGCGCGCTGGCTTTGGCGTTAACGCCATCTCCGCTAGAGCGCAAAATCACGACGATCAAACCAGCCGTTGCCACAGATTCAGCAATCCATTGGCCTGTACCGCTACGCACATGGGTGCTCAATTGCAGCATGGGTAACTCAAACATGGCATTCGCTAACCACGCGCCAGCTATTGCTCCTACTAGCTGTGTTGCTATAAATAAAATAGCTGCTTGGGCAGTAAATACGCCGGCTAGAGTGCTATTTGATCTATTTTTAAAGTAAACAACCAAAGTCACAAAAGGGTTGAAATGCGCACCGCTGATGGGCCCCAAAATTTCAATCAACACAAACAGCACAAAAACGGTGGCTAGTGTGTTGGCAATCAAAGCCACACCCACATTGCCACCACTCAAACGCTCAGCCATGATGCCCGAACCTATCACGGCGCAGAGCAGGGCGGCGGTGCCTATAAATTCAGCGAAAAACTGTTTGTTGAGGTGAATTGCTTGCGTTTGGTCTAAATTTTCTGCTGCGCTCATGATTTGGAAAGTTCACGGGCACTGGTTTGCAGCATCAGTTTGGTGACGCTGGTGACGGGCCGGTTGACAAAAAGCTCCAACCTGTGGCGGATAGCGTGCAGAGTTTGGCGAAAGGCTTCAAGTTTCTGCTCGTCTGTGCCGTCGCCAGCAGAGGGGTCGCTATAGCTCCAGTGCGCAGTGGCGGGCTGACCAGGCCAGAAAGGGCAGACCTCACCTGCGGCGTTGTCGCACACAGTGATGACTAAGTCCATGTGGGGTGCGTCAGGATGGGCAAACTCATCCCAGCTTTTGCTGTACAGCCCATCTGTGCTGATACCCGCTTTTTGCAGCGTTTGAAGTCCTAGCGGGTTGGGCTGTTGGTTGTCGCGTGGGCTGCTGCCAGCGGAGAAACCTTTGAATCTGCCTTGCCCCAAGTGGTTGAGCAAAGCTTCGGCCAAAATGCTGCGGGCTGAGTTGTGGGTGCAGAGAAATAGAACGTTGATGGTTTTGTCAGTCATGGTACTTCCTTAAAAATTTTATAAATCAGAGGTTTACGTGATATTTAGTTCGATTAACAAGTCGTGCAAATGGCGTCGTCATCAGTCACTTCGCATGGTTCACCAGCGCAGCAGTGCTCGGTCAAATACGCCAAAAGCGTATTCATCTGCTCAAAATTAGCGCGGTAAATTAGGTTACGGCCTTGGTGTTCAATGCTGACCATGCTCGAATATGCCAACTCTTTGAGGTGAAAAGATAAAGCGCTGGCCGCTACATCAAGCTGGGCTGACAGCATGCCTGGTGTCAAACCCGTTGGCCCAGCAACAACCAAGGCTCGGAAAACCCGCAGTCTGTGGCCATGCGCCAAAGCAGCTAGTGCTTTGACGGCAAGCTCTTCGGTCAGAGGTGTGGTTTTCGTTAAATGATGTGATGAATTTATTTTCATAATTCAATTATATTTGAATTATAGAAATAAAATACAAAAAACGTCATGAATATTTTCAATTTTCCAACGCATATTCAATCATGCCTGTCTCTGTCATAAAACCTACATAAAAGCTTCATAAGCCTGTCACAGCCAAATCGCAAACTGCATGCACATTCAATAAAAAAGGAAGTTGCATGAGAGAAATACCAACACCTACGTTTGATCTGTCGCCCATAGCTTTGCCTCGGGGTTTGTTGCATCGTTTCTTTCCGCCAATTGAGGTAAAAAGTGAGAAATCAATTGCTGCTACCGGACGCAGTGGCATTGAAGTTTCTTGGGCGAAGCACCAAGATGAAGTCAGGGAAGCTCAACGTCTACGCTTTGACGTGTTTGCGACTGAGATGGGGGCTAATTTGAAAACACCCATTGCAAAACATGACATCGATAGTTTCGATAATTTTTGCGAACATTTACTTGTGCGTGATGTTGAGACAAGACGCGTAGTAGGTACTTACCGTGCATTAACACCCGTTCAAGCCAAGAGAATTGGCCGCACATATTCTGATGCAGAGTTTGATTTGACAAATCTGCGAGAGTTGCGCCCGCACATGGTTGAGCTGGGGCGTAGTTGCGTGCACATCGACTATCGCCAAGGTGGTGTCATCATGGCACTATGGGGGGCGCTGGCCGAGTTTATGGAGCGTAACCAGTTGCACACCATGATTGGTTGTGCAAGCATCCCCATGCTACACAATGGCATGGTAAGCGGGGATGCCGCTGCTAGTATTTGGCGGCAAGTCAAAGAGAAGCATTTAGCGCCTTCCGAACAGCAAGTGACACCGCGCTTGTCGCTCCCGGTAGACGAGTTAGATGACACGCTAGATATTGCACCGCCTGCATTGATCAAAGGCTACCTGCGCTTAGGGGCAAAGGTGTTGGGTGCGCCAGCATGGGATCCTGATTTCAATACGGCTGATTTGCCAATGATGATGCGTATTTCAGACATGCCAGATCGTTATCGCAAGCATTTTTTGGGTGCGTAGCCATAGGTCACGAAATGCGAACTTTTTTTGAATCGGAACAAGCTTGGATTCAAGGCCTCTTAGCGTCCGCTTCAAACCCAGAGTTTGAGGGGCATAAAGATGCTAAATTTCGTGCAGTTTTTATATCAGATATTCATCTAGGGACACAAGGCTGCCAAGCTGCGCCATTGCTTGAGTTTTTAAAAGCCCATCCCAGCGATTACCTGTATTTAGTTGGCGACATCATTGATGGCTGGCAACTGCGGCGCAAATGGTATTGGCCGCAGTCGCACAACGATGTGGTGCAGAAAATATTGCGTAGTGCTCGCAAGGGTAGTCGGGTCATATTTGTTCCAGGCAATCATGATGAGTTTGCCCGTGGGTTTATCGGGCATCATTTTGGCGGCGTTGAAGTCGTACAAGATGCAGTTCATGTCACCGCGAAAGGGGTTAAGTTGTGGGTCATACACGGTGACTATTTTGATGGCGTTATCCAATGCGCCAAGTGGTTGGCTTATGTGGGTGACAACGCGTATGAATTCACGCTCAAGCTCAATCGGCATCTAAACCGACTACGTGGACATTTTGGATTGCCGTATTGGTCCTTGTCTGCTTACCTCAAGCAAAAAGTCAAAAAAGCTCTCAACTATGTGACTGATTTCGAGGTTGCAGTCGCACGCGAGGCGCGGAATCTTGGTCACGATGGCGTGGTGTGTGGGCATATTCACAGAGCAGAAATGCGCACCATTGACGGCATATTGTATTGCAACGATGGTGATTGGGTAGAAAGCCAAACAGCTTTGGTTGAGCATTTAGATGGCCGATTGGAGCTTATTCATTGGGCAGCGCAAAGCGCAGTTGACAAAAAACAAAGCAAATTGCAAGTAGCCATACAACAAGTGAAACAGCATGAAATTAGTTTTAATCACTGACGCATGGCAGCCGCAGGTAAATGGCGTGGTAACAACGCTGGTGGAACTTGTGCGGGAAATGAAAAAACTTGGACATGATGTAGAGGTCATTCATCCTGGGTTATTCAACACACGACCGTGCCCTGGTTATGCAGGTATTGATTTGGCTATAAGACCACAGAAAATACTGGCGCAATTACTACACAACAGTCAAGCTGATGCTATCCATATTGCGACTGAAGGGCCTTTAGGATGGGCTGCGCGTGGCTATTGTGTGAAGCATAAGGTGGCATTTACAACAGCATTTCACACCAAATTCCCAGAGATTTTGAATACAGCGTTAAAAATCCCGCTCAGTTGGGGGTATGCATTGTTTCGGCATTTCCATAAACCTTCATCCGGTGTGATGGTGCCTACGCTTGGGGTTTTAGACATGCTGCAAACACGTGGGTTTGATAACCTACGGCAATGGACACATGGTGTTGACACTGACCTGTTCTGCTTCCATGCTCAGCCGTATGAATATATGCCGTTGGAAGGCTTACCGCGTCCATTGTCTTTATTTGTTGGGCGTGTTTCTTATGAAAAAAATATTGAATCGTTCTTGAAACTAAAAATGGCAGGTACAAAGATTGTTTGCGGCGTAGGTCCCTTAGAACTCAGCTTGAAAAAGCAATACCCCGATGTGACGTGGCTTGGTTTACTCGCTCGCGAAGAGCTGGCCAAAGTTTATGCGGCTGCGGATGTGTTTGTTTTTCCCAGTAAGTCAGAAACTTTCGGACTTGTGCTGTTAGAAGCCATGGCTTGCGGTACGCCTGTCGCGGCTTATCCAGTGGATGGGCCGCTTGAGGTCATGTGTGATGCTCAAGGTACGCCTGAAGGTGGTATTTTAAATGTTGATTTATTGTCAGCGGCAAATCAAGCGTTAACAATTCCGAGGAGCAACGCGCGTCAACGCGCTGTTCAATTTAGCTGGGAAAATGCTGCAAAAATTTTTGAAAAAAATTTAGTGTTCTCCCAAATAGGTAAACTTGCAAAACAAAGTTGAATATCAATGGATCTTGTTCTGTGGCGTCATGCTGAAGCGATAGATTGGCAAGAAGGGTGCGATGATCTTGATCGCGCTTTAACTGCGCGCGGTTACAAGCAAGCCATACGCATGGCTGAATGGCTAGATCGGCAGCTACCAGAAGGTACGCGCATTTTTTCTAGCCCTGCAAGACGCTGTGAAGATACCGTTTGCAGGTTAGACCGCAAGTACAAATTGCACAAAAATTTGTTACCCGAAGCAAGTGCCGATGAGATTATGGCTTCTATGCAATGGCCAACAGCCAAAGGAACGGTCTTACTCGTTGGTCACCAACCCATGATTGGGCAAATCATTGCACAATCATTAGGGTTAAAAGACAGCGCTTGCGCTGTTAGAAAAGCCTCGGTATGGTGGCTAAGAAGTCGCGAGCGAGATGGGCAAAGGCAAACAGTACTGGTAGCGGTTCAAAGCGTTGATATGCTGTGATGTTTATTTGCTAGGGCGTCCAGTTTTGAGCGTGGGAACTGCCTTGAGAGCAAGCAACAGCTGCACATCTGTCATAGCAGCTAATGCTTTGATGCCAGCTCGCAGCAGCTCGCTTTTCTTGACGGGATGTTTTAAATCAGCAGCACGAAGCTTCAAATTATCCAAAATAAGGTATTCGGGTTTGGGTATTGTGAAACTATCACGCACCAATTTAATTTTCTTCGCTTTGATTGGTTTTGTGCTCAGCGTTTTTGCTGCTGGTTTTGGAATAACTTTTGGTGATTCAGCTGGCACAGCAATTTTTTTAATCGTTAGTGCTGATTTAGTGGCAGTCGCAGGTACTTTGCTTGCTGGTTTAGCAATAGCTTTCTGAACAGGTTTGGGAATAGGCTTTGTCACAGCTATAGGTGATGTCTTAGAAGCTGAGTGTGCTGGTATTTTTACTGAAGTTTTTGCGGGCACTTTTGCGGGAATTTTGGCTGCAGTTGTCATGAGATGTCCTTGAAAATAAACGATACATATAGTTTATACCATTATTTTCAAAAATGCAAATGCGCTTGATTTCAAGCTTCACAGCCCAGTAAATTCAGATTCCAATTTACCTTCTTCCAGGCAACAGCTTCCTCTCGCAGTAAGTGAGCTGATTGTGGGAATTCACTTGCCCAGTCAGGTGGCAATGTCAAAAAGAAATGGCGGTTTTCAATTTTTGGCATGGATAGTTTTATGCGGCCAATTTCCAGATCATTCCTTGCATGACAAAAAATGACCGCCAATCGGAGACAAAACAGTTGCTGCGCAAACATGGTGTCAGCAAGCTCCAACTCTATTTTCTTCAATTTGCCTCGGTGTCCAAATATGAGCATGCTAAGTCGGTGTGACTCTGATACGGCGAATCCAGCAATGTCAGCATTGTCAAGGATGTATGCACCGTGTTTGTGGTAATCGCTATGCGAAATTTGACATCCAATTTCGTGCAGTTGAGCAGCCCATTCCAGAGCCTTTGAATCGTGAGCAAGGTCGCTGTTTTTAATAGTCAAGTTATTCTGAATTTGCTCAAAAAAAGCAGACGCTATTTTCGATACACGATTGACCTGTGAAGCATCGATACCAAAATTTCTGGCTAAACGCTTGATGGATGCGTTGCGCACATCAATTTGCCCACTATCGCGGTCTAATAAATCGTATAAGACACCTTGGCGCAATGCACCTTCAGCAGGTTGCAAGGTTTTAATTTTCAATAAATCAAAGAGTGCACAAAGAATGCTAACACCACCAGCAATGACAGCGCGCCTATCTTCTTTTAATCCAGCTAGCTTGATACGATCAATATGCTGCGCTTTAATAAGTTTTTCGCGCAACCATAACAGCCCGTCGTAGCTTATATTGGACTCAGTTGAGCCAGCCGCCGCAAGGACATCAAAAACTGCACCAATCGTGCCAGATGACCCATAAGCAATATCCCATGCATCCCGTTTATAAGTATTCAGTGATTCATCTAAAACAGCTTTCGCCGCGATTTCTGCTTTGACGAATGAGGCTTCGTCAATTTTTCCGTTTGGGAAATATTTGATAGACCAAGC
>JBEGUP010000027.1:0-12584 GCA_041178825.1 Pseudomonadota bacterium
AATCAATACACAATATTATTTAATTTTATCTAAACTTGTTTTAATAAGGTGAATCCCTGCGGAACCTTCATCCGTTCCGCGTTTCATCTTGGAACTGACCAACATTAAAGCCGCTTTTGCTTTTAAATAGGCCTGTTCAGGCGTTTCTTCGGTATCATTTAAATCCAACTTATCCGTTTTATGAATCATTGCGATTGGATTTTCAATACCTATTTTTTGTTTATTAAACCACCAAAAACTGCCCGCAGCCAAGATTAAAATAGCAGCGATTCGCTTGATTTCCAATATTTTACGAAAATCATACTTAATTAATTTCGGTTGTTGTTTTTTGGATGGCAATACGATTTGTTTCTCTTGGGCAAAAAAAGCAAAGAGCGGTTGATATTTTTTCAATTCCTCCCCTACCCTATCGCTATTGAAATACGCAGACAAGGTACTTTCCTCTTCCAAAGAGGTTTCACCTTCAAAATATTTTTCAAGCAGGCTTTTTATTTTTTCAGCGTTCATTGATTATGAATTTTTTATAAATGATTATTTTTAAAATTTGTTTATTTCCAATAATTTTTCGCGCACCGTTTGACGCGCTCGAAATAAATTAATTTTCACTTGTGACATCGGCATTTCCAATTGTTCCACGATTTCGTCATAAGTCAATCCTTCGATGTCGCGTAAGTGCATCGTCATGCGTTGTTTTTCAGGTAATTGATTTAAAATCAATCGAATTTGTTGCATCATATCACCTTTTTCTGTTTGTTGATAAGGGCTTTCGGTTGGTGCGATGACTTGTCGTACATCGTCCAAATCCTCCGTACGCCGATGTTTAGAGCGCAATTTGTCTAAGGACAGGTTTTTTGCCAACGTCATACACCATGCTTCTGGATTTTTCAAATCATTGATTTCCAATGTTTTATTCCATAAACGAATGCGTATTTCTTGGACAATATCCTCTGCTTCCACCGAGTTGCCCGTGATGCGGAGCGAAAACCGATAGACTTTATCTTGTACATTTTGTATGACTTTTTCCCAATTCATTGTATCTAAGCGACGATTGGATATTTCAAAATGTTACAACAACAAAACGTTTTTTTTGAAAAAAGAAAGTAGGTGAGAATTTGTATCTTTGCGTTGGAATTAAATAGAATCAAGAATTAATACATAAAGCCCTATCACGCCGTCAAAGCTGGGCGTAGAGGGAGCAAAATTTTTTCAAAAATGATTTTTTTTGCAAAAAAATCATTTTTGAAAAAATTTTGCTCCCTCTTAAAGGTCTTTTTCCTTAATGCTTGATTCGGGAACCTTTTTTAATAGGAAATACCGATTTTTTTATAAATGAAATGCAGTAACCATGCTGGGCCGACCAATAAAAATTGAATATCTTCTAAAAAAGAAGGTTTTTTGCCTTCGATTTTGTGTCCGATAAATTGTCCGACCCAAGCTAACGCAAAAATACCAAAGGATACTTTTGCCAAACCGCCTGCACTGCCCACTGCGTGATAAATCGCATTCACGCCCAAAAGCATCGCGCCACAAACGGCTGCCATGCCTAAAAACATGGGCATCGACATTCGCAAGTAGTACAACAATGTAATTGCATACAAAATCGTTGCCCAATTCGTCCATAAACCGCGTTCCACAAACGGAATCGGCAAAGCATAAAGCAGCCCAAACAAACTGAACACAATACTGGGTACGCAAACCCAATGTATCAATTTATTGGTTGCATTTTGATGGCTTTCGCCATATTTGTCTAAGAGCCAATCAATTTTTTGCATTTGCTAACATCCCCATGACGACTTCATCATCACGATTAATCACCATCATCGCTTGGGAACCATAAACGTGTTCTTTAGCTTCACTATATGAACCCATCGTCTCATGCCAGTCCAAATGATCTTGTGTGACGTTCAGCACCGCAGCGGTTGTTGGTTCAAAGTCAGTCACATTATTCAGCTGAAAACTGCTTAGCTCCAGCACCCATACTTGTGGCAATGCATCGCTCTTAATCTTTTGACTCAACGTGTCCAACAAGCTGGGACCAATATTGCCCGCTATGGCTACACTCATATTCGCGCATTCGACCAATTTTCCCGTTAACGATGTAACTGTTGTTTTACCATTCGTACCCGTGATTGCAACAACATACGGTTTGTAAGCCTCTGACTCTTTCAGATCAATCAAAGCCACATTGAACAAAGTCAACTCATTGCCAATACGAATCGACTTTGCTTCTGCACATTCCAAAAGCTCGCTAACATCACCAGGTTTAATACCAGGGCTTATCAACAGGTAGTCAATCTCAACACTTTCCAACAACGCAGCTTGAAACTGACTAAAAATAAAACGTGCATCCGGAATCTCAGCTTTAAGCTGACTTAATTGAGGTGGATGACTCCTCGAATCGACAATAGTCACACTAGCACCATGCTGAACGCACCAACGCGCCATCGCAAGACCGGATATACCCAGCCCCAAGATCATGACGTTTTGATGTTCCAAAGATTTCATGTTATAGATCTTTAAATAGTTTTCAACGAAGCTTTAAAGAGGACAAACCAACCAAGCACAACAACATCGTGATGATCCAAAACCGAACAACCACTTGCGTTTCTTTCCAGCCGCTTTTTTCGTAATGATGATGTAGTGGTGCCATTTTCAAAATGCGCTGACCTTCGCCGAATTTCTTTTTTGTGTATTTGAAATAACTTACTTGCAGCATGACAGATATAGCTTCCGCAACAAAAATACCGCCCATGATGAATAAAACTATTTCCTGGCGCACGATGACGGCGATCGTGCCCAATGCTGCACCCAAAGCCAGCGCCCCCACATCACCCATGAAGATTTGCGCTGGGTACGTGTTAAACCACAAAAAAGCTAAGCCTGCGCCGGCCATAGCCGCACAAAATATGAGTAGCTCACCTGAGCCAGGAATATAAGGGAAAAACAAATATTTTGAATAGACTGCGCTGCCTGTCACGTAGGCAAAAACCCCCAGAGATGAGCCAACCATGACAACCGGCATGATGGCCAGACCATCCAAGCCATCCGTTAAATTAACAGCGTTACTTGCACCCACAATGACTAAATAGGTAAGTAATACAAAACCAAATACCCCAAGTGGGTAGTTGATGACTTTGACAAATGGTACTTGTAAACCAGCTTTAGGTGGCAAGTTCACATCGAATCCCGACCGCACCCAAGTGAAGAACAAATCAAGCACGCGCATATTTGATACTTCAGAAATACTGAAAACCAAATACAAAGCAGCAAGTAACCCAATAACTGATTGCCAAAAATATTTTTCCCTTGATCGCATACCTTCAGGGTCTTTGTTAACAACCTTACGCCAGTCATCTACCCAGCCAATAGCGCCAAATCCAAGCGTCACAAACAACACAATCCATACGAATCGGTTGCTCAAATCGAACCACAACAATGTTGATATGGTGATGGAAAGCAATATCAATACGCCCCCCATTGTCGGCGTCCCGCTTTTAACCAAATGTGTTTCCATGCCATAGCTACGCACTTGCTGGCCTATTTTTAAAGCACGTAAACGCGTGATGACATACGGCCCAGCGATAAGACCTATCATCAATGCCGTCAATGCTGCCATCACAGCGCGAAAGGTGATGTATTGAAAAACCCTGAAAACTCCAAATTCAGGCGAAAGCGTTTGCAGCCACTGAGCCAAACTAAGCAGCATTTGTTCTCTCCTCGTTTATATTGTTTTTATTGTCTTGTGTGGAGAATGCAATGATGTGCTGACTGGTGCGCTCCATCTTCATAAAGCGCGAACCTTTAACCAAAATGCTGCTCACATGCGTGAGTTCATGAGCCACAGCATCATTCAAAGCTTCAATTGATTTGAAATGCCGAGCACCTTTGAAATGCTTTGCGGCTTCTTCAGACAAGACACCAAAAGTGAATAACTTTTCTACTTTATTAGCTTGTGCATACTCGCCAGCTTCCGCATGAAACGCCAAACCTTGCTCGCCCACTTCACCCATATCACCCATCACGATCAGTCTAGGTGTAGCCATCTCTGCCAAGGAATCGATCGCCACCTTCATGGAATCAGGATTGGAATTGTAAGTATCGTCAACCAACAAAACGTCGTGCCCACCACAGCTTAATTGCTGCGTGAAAGATCTTCCTTTGACAGGGCTGAATGATTGCAAACCTTGAGCTATGGTTGAAACTGGAATTTGTGCTGCTAAAGCACAAGAAATAGCTGCTAATGAATTTTTGACATTGTGACGCCCAGAGATACTCAGGCTATAGCTAATTTGTCCTGACGGTGTTTCAGCAATCACTAGCCACTGACCATTGCCCCAAACTGCCTGCATGCAATACACATCAGCATTCACATCAGATGCTGCATCCAAAGCAAACGTCATCGTTTTACGATGAGCCGCTAATTTTTTCCAAACGAAGCTGTAGTCATCGTCAGCCGGGAAAACAGCAACCCCTTCGTCTGGCAATGCCGATACTGCAGAACCATTCTCATGTGCTACAGCTTCGACAGTCACCATAAATTCCAAGTGCTCACGCTGCGCATTATTCACCAGCACAACGGTAGGTTTGACAATGTTTGCTAAATATATGATTTCCCCAGGATGATTCATCCCCAGTTCAATCACTGCAATCTTATGCTCAGAATTCAACCTTAGCAAAGTCAACGGCACCCCAATGTCGTTGTTTAAGTTACCTACCGTTGCCAATGATTTTTGACCCGCATGTGCGGCCAAAATGGATGCAATCATTTGCGTGACAGTTGTTTTGCCATTGCTTCCCGTCACCGCAATAAGCGGCAGATCGTATTGCGAGCGCCAACTTGCAGCAATGTGCCCCAGTGCATTTTTGGTATTCGCAACTTCTAAGCCTTGCACAGCCTTCGCCTCTAGCCCATGCTGCGCTATGACGGCAACAGCCCCTTTGGCAATGGCCTCTTGAACAAATCCATTGCCATCAAACCGGTCACCACTAAGAGCTACGAACAAATCTCCTTGCTGAATCGTTCGGGTGTCTGTGTGAATACGGTTAACTACGGTTTCTGCATTGCCAAATAATTTGGAGCCTACCAGCCAAGCATGTAGTTTTCCTAGCTTGATCATACGGTTACCCCAACTACAGCAGACATTTCTTTCAAAGTTTGCAAAGCTTGCTCTTTGTCTGAAAAATAGGTTTTGATGCCAGATTCGTCTTGGTAGTTTTCATGACCTTTGCCAGCAATCAAGATCACATCGGCTGGATGTGCCTTTTGAATGGTCTTAGCAATAGCCATAGCCCGATTTGCTTCGACTGTTACATTCAATTGAGACTTGAAGCCAGCAACAATATCGTTCAAAATTGTTTTAGTCTTTTCTAGGCGCGAATTATCAGCGGTCACCACAACTGCATCTGCATACGTTTGTCCCATTTGCGCCATCAGTGGCCGCTTGGTGGTGTCACGGTTGCCACCACAACCAAAGACGCAAATCAACTTGCCGCCGCGCGTGTCTGCCACGGGCCGCAATGCGACCAGCGCCTGCTTCAACGCATCTGGAGTATGCGCATAATCAACAACAACCAATGGCTGCCCTGCGTTCGCGACGACATCCATTCGCCCAGGCACAGCCGTTAAAGATTTGCATGCTTCTACGCAGGTTTGCAAATCGATCCCACTTGCACGCATGGTGGCAATAACACACAGCAAGTTTGAAACGTTGTATTCACCAAAAAATTGAGTTTCAATTAAATAAATCTCATCATTTTCACGGATATTAAATTGCAACCCATTATTACTATATTGGATATTAAATGCTTTGATACGAGCAGGCTTACCAATTGCGATCGTCCAAATGTCTATGTTTTTATTATTGAATTTTTTATCTTTTAATAAGACAACCAGCTCTTGACCTTTGACATCATCAATATTAACAATTGCAGCCTTTAAAGTTGACCATTGAAATAGCTTTAATTTAGCATCCCAATATCCCTGCATACTGCCGTGGTAATCAAGATGGTCTTGAGTGAAATTAGTGAATACAGCTATTTTTATATCAGTGCCATTAAGCCTGTGCTCTTCAATACCAATTGAAGATGCTTCAATCGTGCAATTCTTAAATCCACCATCCAAATACTCACGAAATTTTTTTTGCAACAGAATAGGGTCTGGCGTGGTTAAACCCGTTGATTCGATAGCATTTGGAACCCCCACTCCCAAGGTTCCAACCATAAAGCATTTTGTTGAAACTTGAGGTTGAAGGGAAGAAATAGCCTGAAGCGCTTGAGTCAACCACCAAGCTGTGGTTGTTTTGCCATTGGTACCTGTGACGGCCATTACATTCAGGTCTCTAGTAGGCGAATTATATGCCTTCGCAGCTATCAAACCTATATCATTTTTAAGATTTTTATAGCATCCAATACTATCGCTGTTTGAGATCAAATTAAACTCATTAACGTTTAATCCAGCACTTTCAACCAAGCACGCAGTTGCGCCTTTCTGCAAAGCGATTTCGACAAACTGCCTGCCATCTACTGCTGCTCCTGGCCAGGCGACAAAGCCATCCCCCGGTTGAATATCTCGACTATCAATGCGTAACTCACCATTCACTTTGGCTTTCAACCAATTGGTAGCTTCGATCGGATCATGAAGTTGAATCATCAGAAAGATTCCTCAACCGCTGAATACACGATTTGTGGTTTCACATTAATATCTGGTTGAACACCCAATATACGTAATGTTTGTTGTACAGTTTCACTGAATACGGGTGCCGCTACATCACCACCAAAATACTTGCCGTTTTTAGGCTCTTCAATCATCACAGCAACAACGATCCGTGGATTCTCAATTGGCGCCATTCCAACAAAAAATCCTCGATATTTTTTGCTAGCATAACCTTTGCCTTCTTGGATATGTGCTGTACCTGTTTTTCCACCAACGGAATACCCAATTGTTTGTGCTTTTTGAGCAGTTCCTCCAGCACTGGTAGCCAAATTTAGCATATGTCGTACCGCGATAGCATTGTTAGATTTGAATACCGGTACGCCTGTTACGCGTTGATTCGATTTTGTTAATGTCAATGGTATTATTTCGCCATCTCTGGCAAATACACTGTATGCATGCGCTAATTGAAATAAGCTGCACGATAAGCCATATCCATAGCTCATGGTAGCTTGCTCAATTGGCCGCCAAGTCTTATAGGATCGAAGCTTTCCACCCACTACTCCTGGAAACGACAACTGTGGCTTCTGACCAAAACCCAATTGGTCATACATTGACCACATATCTTTGGGTTCAGTTTGCATGGCAAGCTTCACGATACCAACATTACTTGACTTCTGAATCACTTGATTGACTGTAAGCTCGCCTTGAGGGTGTGCATCTGAAATGGTTGCGCCACCAATAGTCATTCGACCGGGCGCCGTTTGAATCACTGTTTCCGGCTTAACAAAGCCACGCTCTAGAGCTAATGCTGCAATGAAAGGCTTCATGGTTGAACCCGGCTCAAACGTGTCTGACAGCGCTCGATTCCTTAGCTGTGCGCCATTCATTCCTTCTTTTTTACTTGTATTGTTTCCAACTGGATAGTTCGCAAGTGCCAACACTTCACCAGTTACAACATCAATCACGACCGCACTACCAGAGTTGGCTTTATGCTCAACTACTGCATCGCGCAATTTTTGAAATGCAAAGAACTGAATCCTGCTGTCTATGCTCAGCTGTTGATCCTTACCTGCAGTTGGTGGTCGTTGCCCACCAATATTCTCTACGACTTGGCCCAATCTATTTTTAATGACTTTGCGAGAACCAGCTTGTCCAGCCAGTTCATGGTTAAGTGCAAACTCAACCCCGCCAAGACCTTTCCCATCCACATTGGCATAGCCCATAATGGAAGCTGCGGAATCTCCCTCAGGATATTTACGTTTGTATTCGTTGCGCAAATATATGCCTTTGATGGCAAGCGCTTCGATCATTTTTGCATTCGACTCGTCAACCTGACGCTTCAACCAAACAAAGCTCTTGTCTTCGTCGTTTAATTTTTTTGATAATTCTTTTTTCGGAATATCTAACAATTTAGCTAACTTAGTTAAGTTAGCATCATCAACATCTACATCCTCTGGTATAGCCCAAACACTTGGAGCCAATACGCTTGAGGCAAGAATCAAACCATTTCTATCCAAAATTTTGCCACGATTTGCAGGCAAATCTAAAGTCCGAACGAAGCGAACCTCACCTTGGCGTTTGAAAAAATTATTATTAATGACTTGTATGTATGTCGCGCGACCAATCAAGCCAACAAAACCCAAAGCAATCACAGCTACGATAAATTTACTTCGCCAAACAGGTGTCTTACTCGTCAGTAAGGGACTCGAAGCGTAGTTAATGCCACGACTCATTTGGCAACCTCTGACGTCTGCGTTGGCGGCAGCAAAGAAGCCGGAATACTTATGTACTGAGTCACTGCCGGAGTAGCCGAACGCATTTGCAACTTGTCTTTTGCTAGTTTTTCAATAATTAAAGGCGTTGCCTGTACTCGTATCTCAACTTGCAGCGCAGAGTGATTTAATTCTAATTTTCGAACTTCCAATGTCGCTTTTTCTATTGCAACAAAAAGCTGCCGTGACTCATACTGAACTTTCACAACGTAAAGCATCGTCATGACAACAACTGCCAGCAACATGAAGTTAATGCGAATCATGCTGCCAACCTTTCAGCAACGCGCATTACTGCACTACGCGAACGCACATTGGCACTCACTTCTGCAGCGCTAGCTTTAACTCTACCCATCGCCTTTAGCTTCATGGCTTTGTTCGATGCAATGGGTACGCGCCTATCAAACTCTTCTTTTGAATGTTTAGCAATAAATTGCTTGACGATGCGATCCTCTAATGAGTGAAAACTAATCACCACCAAGCGACCGCCTGGTTTGAGCACATCTAGACTCGCTTCTAGCGCTTGCTGCAACTCTTCAAGCTCGGCATTGATGAAAATCCGAAAAGCCTGAAATGTGCGCGTTGCTGGGTTCTGGCCCTGCTCGCGAGTTTTGACCGTGTCAGCCACGAGGCTGGCCAACTGTGAGGTGGTTGAAATGGGGAGCCCTTCTTCCCTGCGAGCAACAATCGCTTTTGCAATAGGGCCAGCAAACCGTTCTTCACCGTAGTCACGTATCACCTCCGTTATTTGAGTTACATCCGCCTTCAAAAGCCACTGCGCAACCGTTTGACCACGCGTGGTGTCCATACGCATATCAAGCGGCGCATCAAACCGAAAACTAAAGCCACGTTCGGGCGTATCGATTTGCGGCGAACTCACACCTAAATCCATCAACAAACCCGCAGCACTACCGTGTGACAAATCGCCCACGTACTTAAAACCTTCGTGACGAATCGACAAGCGCACATCATTGATTGCCTCCGCTACC
The DNA here is from genome assembly GCA_041178825.1 of Pseudomonadota bacterium. Taxonomy (GTDB): domain Bacteria; phylum Pseudomonadota; class Gammaproteobacteria; order Burkholderiales; family Burkholderiaceae_C; genus Aalborgiella. Next base: position 9,411 of record JBEGUP010000027.1, read on the forward strand.
GCAATGGCAGCTGGGTCTTTATCAAACACCACCAACTTTCCTGATGCACCTAATTTCGACAAAATCAGCCTTGAATGACCACCGCGCCCAAAAGTAGCATCTATGTATGACGCATCCGCGTCTGTGACTAAGGCATCAACAGCCTCATCCAACAAAACGGTGGTGTGTTGCAAAGACGGTGTAGTCATTGCGCTTAAAACGTAATATCGCTGAGTTCAGCAGGCGGCAATTCGCGCATGCTCTTCTTGATGCGCGCATCGTAAGCGTCGTAGGCTGTTTTATCCCACAACTCAAAATAATGCCCCATCCCACGCAAAGTTGTTTCTTTGTGAATCCCTACAGCCTCGCGCAACTCTGGAGAAATCAAAATTCGTCCGGTGCCATCTAACTCCACATTCATTGCATTACTCAAATACAAACGCTTAAGAGGCAAAGACGACATTGGCAATGCTGAAATCTTGGCACTAAACGCATCCCAAGCAGGTCGAGGAAACACCATCAAACAACCTTCGTAATGCTGCGTGATTGTGACCCGCCCTTCGCAGCTTGCCATCAATGCTTCGTGATGGCGCGTTGGCATAGAAAGCCGACCTTTCGCATCCAAACTCAACGAAGAAGCACCAAAAAACACGATACTTGGCCTTAAAAACAAAAATGTAATGAAATTATAAAATTCAGTGCACTTTTACCCACTAATTTGCACTTATTTGGACTATAGCAGGAATATTTTCTTTGGCAATGTATTTTACTGGAAAATACTTCAATCAAATCAAAGACTTAGCGCAATTTTTGCAAAATAAGATAAAAAATCTATACAAAATAACGACTTACAGCAATCAATGAAAGTACAGTCTTATCACTAGAAAAGAATGTAAAAGTTGTAGCCAGAAAGTACTGGCCAGGTGTCAAATGGCTATGTGGCCAAATTAATCACATCTAGCGCCTTGGGCGAGCTGAATTTCCAATGCAACTGCTCATACAAGAACAAGCAATGAGCGCATTAATTTAATGCGTTTTTTTGGAATCTTTGGGTTGACTAAAATCGAGGAGATCAGTTTTCCACCATTGCATGGACATCTGAGCTTCAATTTCATCTATTTTTTTGATTGTGGACGTTTTTTCACTTAGATCAGTCAACATACTGGTGTGAAAAAACCGCTGTTTCGGTTTACTCTCATTGAGCACTTCATTCTGACGTAGCGCTCTTAGCTTATCAAATTCGCGTTTACGAATGGTCCAAGTCCGCTTGGCCTCTCCACGCATATTTGAAGAAACGGACTTCAAAGATGCATTTTTAGCAGACGCTGGCGCACTGCTACCATCTTTCTTCCATGACGAAAGAAAAGATGATGCAGCCGATTTAGCGTCTGTTATAAAACCCATAGTTACAAAACTAATCTCCAAACATTTTTTGTTTTAATTCGCGACGCTGCTGGGCTTCTAAAGACAGCGTAGCAGTAGGCCGTGCCAACAAGCGACCAACGCCAATGGCTTCGCCCGTTTCATCACAATAGCCATAATCACCAGCATCGATGCGGACAATTGATTGCTCAATTTTCTTGAGTAGCTTACGCTCGCGGTCACGAGTCCGCAACTCTAAAGCATGCTCTTCCTCAATCGTGGCCCGATCCGTTGGGTCTGGTACCACTGCAGATTCATCGCGCAGATGCTCGGTTGTAGCGCCAGCACTTGCCAAAATACCTTGTTTTAGTTGGAGCAACTTCAAGCGAAAATAGTTCATTTGCTTGATGTTCATGTATTCCGAATCGGGCATTGCCAACAGCTCAGCATCGGTCATTTCCTCTGCCGACTTCGTTTTCCAGTTGTTAGCTAACTTAGGATTTTGCTTGGGTGCAAATTGCGGAGGCGGGATGATAGCAAGCGATGGTATGTGCGGTCCATAGCTGGATTTTGCAGCTGTGGAAGCGACAGTTTGCGCCATAGACGGCACAGTCAACGAAGCCAAGCGTGAGGTTCTTGCTTTGGATTGAGCAGGCGATGCGGATGATGAATCTTTAATTTCAGGGGGAACAATTTTCGACGCGATGACCATGGGTTGCTTTAAATTTAACTCTTCAGGAGATGGGGATGGGGACGGTTTGGAGACAGTATTCGGTTTTTCTTGCGCTTTGACCAACTTCACAGGCTTAACCGATTTGACTTCTTTAGTCGGTACAGGTAAAACATCTACTTTTTTAATATTTTTCTTGGTAGACGCTGCCGCAGTTTGAATCAGCGGTTTCGTTTTAATGACTGCTTTATTTGCAGACTTATCTACAGGTTTGCTTGCTACTTTGGCTGTGACTTTCACGACAACTTTCGCAATTACTTTGGCAATCGGTTTGGCAGCAGCTTTAACAATAGGTTTCGCAACAGTTTTCTTAGTATTCTTTACGATAGCTTTCGAAGCCAGCTTGCTCGCAGTTTTCACAACGGGCTTTGCAGCTGATTTGAGCACAGGCTTGACAGCGTTTACCACCTTTTTTGAGGCCACTTTAGTCACAACTTTAGCCACTGCTTTGCTCGGCGTTTTTATCGCCGCTTTTGAAGGCGCTTTTTTAACTGCTTTTTTCGCTACGGTTTTCATTCATTGCCTCCCAGCGAAGCTGGTATTTATTCAAATCAAACAATCAACTCATACGCATCAGAAAAACCAATGCGTTCACCTTAAAACTACTTAGAATTTACCCATACTTCACAGTAGCAGGAAATACACAAATATTGCCAAAATTCAATCAGCGCGCGGATTGTAGCCGTTTCGGCTGACATTTAAACCAAGCACTGCTCCATACCTTGTAAAAAGATGTCTTTTGGCAAATTGATGCCAATAAATACCATTTTGCTGCCTCTTTTTTCCCCTTTTGCCCAGATAGGACCCAGATCGCTGCCCATCAATTGGTGGACGCCTTGGAAAATAACCTTACGCTCCGTGCCTTTCATGTTCAACACGCCTTTGTAGCGCAGCATGCGTGGGCCGTAAATATTGACGATTGCGCCCAAAAAATCCTCAAGTTTTGCGGCGTCAAAATATTTGTCTGACTTGAAAACGAAACTTTTCACATCATCGTCGTGCACATGATGATGCGCCTTGTGCTCACCCAAGAAAGGCCCCAGATTATTTGGATCTGCAGGGCTGGTGTCGTGATGATGGTCATCGGTTAAGAAGTCAGGGTC
>JBEGUP010000028.1:0-11965 GCA_041178825.1 Pseudomonadota bacterium
GAGAGAATTTTGGAGATTTAGATACAACTTTGAGTGCGACAATTGTCCCATGTTCATAGAGAAAAATGTAGCCCTAGAGCCGCTAAATACCTTCCATATAGTCGCCAAAGCACAAACTTTGGTGCGAATTGGTGCTGTTAATGACGTTTTGGCTGTTTTAGCCAATCCAGAGCTTGCCGCTCAGCCCAAATTTGTCTTGGGTGGCGGCAGCAACATTGTCATCACGGGCGATATCAAACCCTTGGTTTTAAAGGTCGAAATCACGGGCAAACATTTGGTCAAAGAGACCGAGAAACACTGGATTATTGAAGCTGGCGCGGGTGAAAGCTGGCACGATTTTGTGACCTGGTGCGTCTACAGCGGCTACCCAGGTTTAGAGAATATGGCGCTGATTCCCGGCTCCGTTGGCGCAAGCCCGGTGCAAAATATTGGCGCGTACGGCGTGGAGCTGCAAGACCGCTTCCATGAGCTGGACGCGATCAATTTGGAAACGGGCGAAACGTTCACCCTCAACGCTGCGCAATGCGCCTTCGGCTACCGCGACTCGGTGTTCAAGCACGTTGCTGCACGAGCGGGCGATTTTGGCTTGAGCGGCAAAGCGCTGATCACGCATGTGCGCTTTGCACTACCCAAAGACTGGAAACCAGTTTTGGGTTATGCAGACATTGAAAAAAAGATGTTGGAAATTGGCCTAGAGCCGGCGAATTACCTGCCTGAGCCGCTACAAATTTATGAGTGGATTTGCAGCATCAGAAGTGCAAAATTGCCCGACCCCAAAGTCATCGGCAACGCCGGTAGCTTCTTTAAAAACCCAACTGTTAGCGCTGAGCAATGTGCCGACATCATACAGCGCGAACCCAAAATCGTGCACTACCACCTAGACGACGGCACGGTGAAACTGGCGGCTGGTTGGCTGATCGACGCTTGCGGCTGGAAAGGTAAAAGCGTGGGTAACGCGGCGGTTTACGAAAAGCAGGCGTTGGTGATTGTGAACCGTGGGCAAGCCACAGGTGGGCAAGTCATGACGCTGGCGAAGGCAATTCAAACCAGCGTTTACGAACGATTTGGCATCCGGCTGGAGCCGGAGCCGGTAGTTGTTTGATGCAGACGTAAAAAAGCCACTTTGAAAGTGGCTTTTTTAATGAAGTGAGGCTGATTTACTTATCACTACCCAATTGAGGTAGCGCCGTGCTATCACCCATCGTCAGCAACCCAGTTTTGACATAAATGCCTAACTTATCGCGGGTATCCACAATGTCCAAATTACGCATGGTTAGCTGGCCGATGCGGTCTGCGGGGCTGAACGGGGCGTCTTCGACCTTCTCCATTGACAGGCGCTCTGGCTTGTAAGTCAAGTTGGCGCTTTCGGTGTTGAGAAGGGAATAGTCGTTGCCACGGCGCAGCTCGATGGTGACTTCGCCAGTGATGGCGCGGGCAATCCAGCGCTGGGCGGTCTCACGCAACATGATGCTTTGCGGGTCAAACCAGCGGCCTTGGTACAGCAGGCGGCCTAGCTTCAAGCCATTCATCCGGTATTGCTCAATCGTGTCTTCGTTGTGAATGCCGGTGACCAAGCGCTCGTAGGCGATGTGCAAGAGCGCTAAACCTGGTGCTTCATAGATGCCACGGCTTTTCGCTTCGATGATGCGGTTTTCAATCTGGTCGCTCATGCCCAAACCATGGCGGCCACCGATGCGGTTGGCTTCCATGATGAGGTCAACTGCGTTGGCAAACGTTTTGCCGTTCAACGCAACCGGCTGGCCTTCTTCAAAGCGCACGCTGACGGTCTCGGCTTTGACGACAACATCGTCTTTCCAAAACGCCACGCCCATGATGGGGTTGACGATTTTCATGCCGCTGTTCAAAAACTCCAAGTCCTTGGCTTCGTGCGTCGCACCCAGCATGTTGGAATCGGTGGAATAGGCTTTTTCAGCGCTCATTTTGTAGCCGAAACCGGCTTGGGTCATGAACGCAGACATCTCCGCACGGCCGCCGAGTTCGTCTATGAAGAGCTGGTCCAACCAAGGCTTGTAGATTTTCAACGATGGGTTGGTCAGCAAGCCGTAGCGGTAAAAACGCTCAATGTCGTTACCCTTGAAGGTGCTGCCGTCGCCCCAAATGTTGACGTCGTCTTCTTTCATCGCAGCGACCAACATCGTGCCAGTAACGGCGCGACCCAGCGGCGTGGTGTTGAAGTAGGTTACGCCAGCAGTGGAGATGTGAAACGCACCCGCTTGCAGCGCGGCAATGCCTTCAGCGGCTAGCTGGCTGCGGCAATCAATCAAACGCGCCTTTTCTGCGCCATATTCCATCGCCTTTTTCGGGATTTCATCGTAATCCGCTTCGTCCGGCTGGCCCAAATTGGCGGTGTAGGCGTAGGGCACTGCGCCCTTGAGCTTCATCCAATGCAGCGCCGCGCTGGTGTCTAAGCCGCCAGAGAAGGCGATACCGACTTTTTGGTTGATGGGGAGGTTTTGCAGAATGGTGGCGGACATGTTGAATCTCTTTTATTCTTAAGTGTTATCTTGATTCGATGGCTTAACCGAAATGGCAAATGTAGTGATATGCCTCAGTCACGCGGATGTCAAAGCTAGAGTTGCCAGCAATGCTGAACTTCTCACCCGCGACAGACTTCACCCAAGCGTCAGTTCCAGCGAGCTTGTACTCACAACTCCCAGCCGTACATTCCATGATTTCAGGCGCGCCAGTGTTGAAAGTAAGAGTAGACGGAAGCACCACGCCAACTGATTTTTTCGTGCCATCTGCCAAGGTGATGCCGTGGCTCACGCATTTGCCGTCAAAGTAAACGCTGGCGGTGGTGGAAACGGTGACGTTGTGAAAATGAGGGGTAACTGTAGACATAGTATTGAATCGTGCAAGAGTTAGGCAATAAAAAAGGGGCTGTGCTGCAATGCACAACCCCTGATTTTAAAGCACTCTAGCGTGATGCTAAGAGCAACTTCGTTTTAGCGCCAATTGCGTTGCTCATCCCAATCACGGTGGTGGCGCACGGGATGCGCTGGGTGAACAGGGTGCGCAGGGCGGCCGTGGTAGTTCACCACTTGCACTGGCTGGCGGTACACAGGGCGCTGCACGGCGCGGGGTGCGTAGTACGGCTCGCTGTAGATATAGCGCGGCGCAAAGTGGTCAAAACCAGTGTAATACACCGTTGGCGCAGCGATATAACTAGGCTGTGGACGCACATAGCTTGGTTGCGTGTAAGTCACCGTTTGCACGGGTTGATACACGGGTGCTTGCACTTGGGCAGGAGCTTCTACATGCAGCGCAATTTGTGCACCAACGCGGTATGTACCCTCTGCAGGCATTTGCACCGTATAGCGTTGGCCTGCATATTCATACAGCACATTTTGCGCCACAGTGCGGTTTTCAACGACGTTTTTGGTGTGGCAAGACTGGGTCGGATAGCTGTTTGCCTCAATCTGGTTACCCACCAAGCCGCCGCCCAAAGCGCCAATCACGGTCGCTACGGCACGTCCATCGCTGTGCTGACCGCGACCGATTTGATTACCAATCACACCGCCCACCAAAGCGCCCACCAATGCACCACCGCCGTTGGGCTGCACATATTGCGTTGTGGTTGTGGTGCAAATTTGCTTAGGCACAGTCACTTGCTGCACTACTGGCGTGGCAGAAATCACCACCCCATAAGCATTAGCCGGGCCAGATTGCGCCATGCTCACGCCAGCAGCGGCCAACAAAGCGGTTGAAACAATACTTTTAACAACAATATTCTTCATGTCTTAGCTCCTATAAAGTCTTTAAAAATTCGTTATGAATCAAAGACTTGAAACTGAGGCCACTTGCACACCATGCGCAAATGTGTTTCAGTGAACATACAACGGCTGTTCGAACCGTCTAGCCGACCAAAGTTTGCAACGCTTGTGTAAAGGTGCGGTAACTGTTTGTGAACGAAATATGATTTTTGCTATAAATAACATAGCTGTTGAGGCAGTAAATACGCTGGCTATATGCCAATTTAGTGCTTCTAAACCCGTTTTACCCAGTTTTCAGCATCAAACCCCACTGAAATATCGGCTTCAGAGGGCAAAACAGCCCATTCCACCACGGGTCGTTTGATCAAACTTGCATTCAAAATCAACAACTTAGCTGCGGATTCGGCATCTACCGCAGTGGCTTGGGTGGCGGGGTCTAGTTTGCGCCAAGTGGTGCCTTGGCGGTTGAGGAGTTTTTCCCAGCCGACTGCGGCCATCCATGCATCTAGGCGTTCGACGGGAACGCCTTGTTTTTTGAAATCGTGAAAATTGTAGTCAACACCCTGCGCGGTGAGCCAGGCGCGGGCTTTTTTGACGGTGTCGCAGTTGGGGATGCCGAATAAGGTGATCATTTTTGTATTTTCGTTGTTTTAAACGGGCTAGCCGTACCAACATAAGGGAAAATACGTAGAACATGACTGAATTGACGCAAACTTTGAACTCTTCAAATAACTTCCAAACCCTAGCCGAATGGCTGGAATACTGCGAAAACCTGCATGCCAAACAGATCGATTTGGGGTTGGAGCGGGTGCGTGAGGTGGCAAAACGGATGGACATTCGCTTTGAATGCCCTGTAATTACTGTGGCAGGCACGAACGGCAAGGGCTCAACCTGCGCGATGGCGGAGTCGATTTTGAGCCAAGCGGGGTACAAAACTGGGGTGTTTACATCACCGCATTTGGTGCATTTTGAAGAGCGGTTGCGGATTGCTGAGATTCCGGTGAAGTCTGCGGAATTGATAGCAAGCTTTGCAAGAGTTGATTCGGCTAGGGCAGAAATATCGTTAACCTACTTCGAATTTACGACATTGGCGTTATTAGACGTTATGGTCAACGCCGAGCTGGATGTGGCGATTTTGGAAGTCGGCTTGGGCGGGCGATTGGATGCGGTGAACATCATCGACGCGGACTGCGCCATCATCACCAGCATCGACCTGGACCACATGGCGTTTTTGGGCGATACGCGGGAGAAAATCGGGTTTGAGAAAGCGGGCATCATGCGTGCTGGCAAACACGCAATCGTCAGCGACCCCATGCCGCCAGCGTCGGTGCAGGCGCATGCCGAGGCGATTGGGGCTGATTTGTGGCTGGTGGGGCGTGACTTCAACTTTTCGGGCGATAAATTGCAGTGGGCTTGGGCGGGCAGGGGCAAGCGCTTTGCCGGCTTGGCCTACCCAGCGCTGCGTGGGGCGAACCAGTTGGTCAACGCTTCGGGTGTTTTGGCGGCGCTGACGGCTTTGCGGGAGCGTTTACCGATAACAGCGCAGGCTGTGCGCAATGGGTTAGCGTTTGTCGAGCTGCCGGGGCGTTTTCAAATCATCCCGGGCGAGCCTAATTTGATTTTGGACGTTGGGCACAACCCACACGCGATTGCCGCTTTGGCGGTGAATTTAGACGCCATGGGTTTTGCACCTTGCACCCATGCGGTTTTTGGGGCGATGGCGGACAAAGATTTAGCAAACATGCTGCAAAGGATGAATCCGCTGGTGGACAAATGGTATTTCACCGATTTGCCCACCGACAGAGCGGCCACGTCGGCTGATTTGTTAAGTATCTGGCAGGGCGTGAATACTGGTGAAAAAGCCCGAAAAGACGTGTCTGGCCAGTGTTATGCCAGCCCAAAAGCAGCCTTGGACGCCGCAATAGCGGATTCGGCCCCCACTGATAGAATCGTGGTGTTTGGCTCATTCTTCACCGTGGGCGGCGTGCTGCAAGATGGCGTGCCACGGTTGCAGTCCAAGCATGTCTAATTTAACGCCGCATTAATGTTTAAATTTAACGTCTCTTAAAACGTCACTTAACACCCATTTATGGCCATATTTAGCACCCGATCCGGCAAACGCGACGCAGAACAAGCGCCCACCAAAAACGTCCCACTCGACAGTATTGAAACCCTGCGCACCCGTGCTCGCCAGCGTTTGATAGGCGCGGTGGTGCTGGTGGCCTTGGGCATCATCACATTTACGTTGCTGTTTGACAGCCAGCCAAGACCGATCCCTGTGGATATTCAAATCACCATGCCGGACAAAGACAAGCCGGATGCCACAGTGACCACGGTTGTGCCAGCACCAGTTATTGCACCTGCTGCACCCGCCGCGCCAGCCCCAGTAGTCGAAATGCCCGTCACGCCTGTTGCTCCAGCCGCAGTGCAAGCCTCTGCAAGTTTGAGCGCGAAAGAGGAAATTGTTGCGCCAAAAGTGGATAAAAAACCAGAAGTAAAACTCGAGATAAAAGCTGAGGCAAAACCCGAGATCAAGCCAGTTGTTAAAGCTGAGCCTAAGCCTGATGTGAAGCCTGAAGCCAAACCAACATCGAAACCAGCAACCGACGAAGCTGCCAAAGCCTTGGCCATCTTAGAAGGCAAGGAGCCGCCTAAAACCGCATCGACTCCAGCAGCAACACCTGCGGACGCTGCGGTGGGCAGGTTTGTCGTGCAAGTTGGCGCGTTCGCAGAGAACGAAAAAGCCAGGGAAGTGCGCCTGAAAGTTGAACGCGCTGGCTTGAAAACCTATGTGCATGTGGCCGAAACGCCGCAGGGCAAACGTATTCGAGTGCGTGTGGGGCCTTTTGCGACGCGTGCCGAGGCCGATAAAGCTGCAGCGAAAATTAAGACGCTGGATTTGCCAGCGGCGATATTGACTTTATAAGTTAAATGCCATGACATTCGTAGACTGGACACTGCTAGGCATCTTAGGGCTATCGCTTTCGATAGGTGCTTGGCGGGGCTTGGTTTTTGAGGTGCTGTCGGTGTTTGTCTGGATTGCCGCTTTTGTACTGGCACAGTGGTATGCGCCTGAAGTGGCTGGCAAGTTGCCTATGGCAGGTACGGGGCAGTCATTGCGGTATGCGGCTGGCTTTGTGCTTGTTTTTGTGGGCACAGCATTTGTGGCTGGCTTGTTTGTACAGTTGATAAAAAAAATGGTGGCAGCCGTGGGGCTGCGACCAGTTGACCGCACTTTGGGTGCAGTTTTTGGTTTGCTTCGCGGTGCTATCTTGCTGTTAGCCATCGCAGTAGTGATGAATATGACGGCTTTGCGCACCCAAACAGATTGGCAAGCGTCACAAGGAGCAACGATGTTGACTGGGCTTTTGATGAAGCTCAAACCGTTGCTGCCGCAAGAATTTGGCAAATATTTACCCTAAAGTTTTTTGCCGTGAATGAATTATTTATTTTCAAGGTTACCTTTATGTTTGGAATTTTATGTGCGGCATAGTCGGCGTTGTTAGCACCGCCCCAGTTAACCAGTTGATTTATGACGCTTTGCTGCTCTTGCAGCACCGTGGTCAAGATGCAGCTGGCATCGCCACGCAGTTAGACCGCAAGTTTTTCATGCACAAAGCCAAAGGCATGGTTAAAGACGTATTCCGCACCCGCAATATGCGCTCTTTGCCAGGTAATTGTGGTTTGGGGCAAGTGCGTTACCCGACTGCTGGCAACGCGTTTAGCGAAGAGGAAGCTCAGCCCTTTTATGTCAACGCGCCGTTTGGCATCGTGCTGGTTCATAACGGTAATTTGACCAATGCCCACGCGCTGAAGTCAGAATTGTTCGTTACAGACCACCGCCATATCAATACCGAAAGCGACTCGGAAGTCTTGCTCAATGTGTTGGCGCATGAACTTGAAAAATCGACGCAAGGCGTGCCGCTCACGCCTGCGGATGTTTTTGCCGCAGTTGCTAAAGTGCACCAGCGCGTACGTGGCTCATACGCTGTGGTGGCGTTGATTGCTGGACATGGTTTGTTGGCGTTCCGAGACCCCTTTGGTATTCGCCCGTTGTGCATGGGTAAAACCAGTAAAACTGATGTAAATTCGGTGATGTTTGCTAGTGAATCTGTAGCATTAGAGGGCACAAACCATGCGTTTGAACGGAATTTAGAGCCAGGCGAGGCGGTATTTGTTGATTTGCAAGGCACAGTTCATGCGCAGCAATGTGCAGCTTCGCCCATGTTGAACCCGTGCATCTTTGAGTTTGTTTACTTAGCGCGACCTGATTCGGTGATGGACGGTATCTCCGTTTACCAAGCACGCTTGAACTTGGGTGAAACGCTCGCCAAGCGTGTGATTTCTACGGTTCCACCAAGCGATATTGATGTGGTGATTCCGATCCCAGAGTCCAGCCGCCCAAGCGCCGCGCAATTGGCGCAATTGCTGGGTTTGCCGTACCGCGAAGGCTTTGTCAAAAACCGCTATGTTGGTCGCACCTTCATCATGCCTGGTCAAGCTGTTCGCAAGCAATCAGTGCGACAAAAACTTAATGCCATTGGCAGTGAGTTTAAAGGGCGCAATGTACTTTTGGTGGACGATTCCATCGTGCGCGGCACCACCTGTAAAGAAATCGTGCAAATGGCGCGTGATGCGGGTGCGAACAAGGTTTACATGGCCAGCGCCGCGCCGCCAGTGCGCTTTCCTAACGTCTACGGCATCGATATGCCAACCAAAGATGAACTGGTTGCGCACAACCGTACAGTTGAGCAAATTCGCGAGATTATCGGTTGCGATGCGTTGATTTATCAAGACGTGGATGCGATGAAATCAGCAGTTTTGAAGCTTGCTCCTAAAGCAGCTCAAAACCAGGCGCCTAACAACCATATTTATTTGACAGGGTTTGACGCTTCTTGCTTTGATGGTCTGTATGTGACAGGTGACATCACCGATGGTGATTTGATGCGAATGCGCGACAGCCGTAGTGCCAGTGGCAAAAAAGCAGAAGACGAAGAGGATAGTTCACGGCTAGCCCTTCCAAATCCAATTTAGCAAATCCGATATCAATTGCTATGACAGAAAAATCAAATCAATCCACATTGCCACCTAATCTGCACTTGGACACCTTGGCCGTGCGCATGGGCTTGCCGCCCAGCCAGTATGGTGAAAATTCCGAAGCACTGTTTCTGACTAGTGGCTATGTGCAGTCCAGCGCAGAGAGCTCAGCGCGCCGCTTCGCGGGTGAGGAAGATGGCTACACCTATGGCCGTGGTGGCAATCCCACTGTGACCAGTTTCGAGATGCGCCTTGCTGCCTTAGAAGGTACAGAAGCTGCTATTTCAACGTCATCTGGTATGTCGGCCATCATGCTGATGTTGTTCAGCTTGTTGAAGGCGGGCGACCACGTTGTGTTCTCTCAGTCCATGTTTGGCTCTACCATCAAATTGATTGGTTCTGAGTTCGCTCGCTTTGGTGTCGAGTCCACCATGGTGCCACAGACAGATTTAGCAGCTTGGAAAGCAGCCATCAAAAGCAATACCAAAATCTTGTTTGCCGAAACGCCCACTAATCCGCTGACGGAAGTGTGCGACATTGCTGCCTTGGCCGATATGGCGCATAACGCTGGTGCATTGTTTGCCTTAGACAATTGCTTTGCCACACCTGCATTGCAGCGCCCTGCGTTGATGGGCGCGGACATCATCATGCACTCGGGTACAAAGTATCTGGACGGCCAAGGTCGTGTCATGGCAGGCGCACTGTGTGCAAGTGCAGCTATGGTGAAAGAGAAATTTTTACCGGTGATGAAAAACAGCGGCATGATTTTGTCGCCGTTCAATGCTTGGGTGGTTCTCAAGGGTATGGAAACCTTGGGCATCCGCATGGAAGCGCAAAGCAAACGTGCCTTAGAAGTCGCACAGTGGCTAGAGAAACATCCTGCCGTTGCACGTGTCTATTACCCAAGTTTGACCAGCCACCCGCAGCACGCTTTGGCGATGAAGCAAATGAGTGGGCAGGGCGGAGCCGTCTTGTCGTTTGATGTGAAAGCCAGCAACCCTGTGCAAGCGCGCGAGCGCGCTTTTCATGTGTTGGATAGCATGCAAGTGTTGTCACTATGCACAAACTTAGGTGATACCAAAAGCTTGCTCACCCACCCCGCCAGTACATCGCACGGCAAACTGTCTGAAGATCAGCGCCAATTGGCTGGCATTGGGCAAGGCATGATTCGGGTCGCTGTAGGTTTAGAAGCACCCGTGGATATTCAAAATGATTTGGCTCTTGGCCTGAACAGCATTCAATGACAACTTTGACACCAAAAACGCGCACCCGGTTTGCGCCATCGCCCACAGGCTTTATCCATTTAGGTAATATTCGTTCGGCTTTGTACCCATGGGCGTTTGCGCGCGCTACTGGTGGCGACTTTATTTTGCGGATTGAAGATACCGATGTAGAACGCTCCAGCCAAGAAGCGGTTGATGTGATTTTGCAAGGCATGGCATGGCTGGGCTTAAATCATGACGAAGGCCCGTTCTATCAAATGCAGCGCATGGCACGCTACAAAGAAGTTTTGGCGCAACTGGTCGCAGCTGGTCATGTCTATCCTTGCTACATGAGCGTTGCTGAGTTGGACGCCCTGCGTGAAACGCAAATGGCGGCCAAACAAAAACCACGTTATGACGGAACTTGGCGACCCGAATCGGGAAAAACGCTGCCACCAATCCCTGCTGGTGTTGAGCCTGTGCTTCGCTTTAAAAACCCACAAACGGGCTCAGTTGTATGGGAAGACAAAGTCAAAGGACGCATCGAAATCAGCAACGACGAGTTGGATGACTTAGTGATTGCACGTCCTGCACCGATGGGCGAGATCGGCACGCCCACCTACAACTTTTGCGTGGTCGTGGACGATTCAGACATGGCCATCACCCACGTGATTCGCGGTGACGACCACGTCAACAACACGCCGCGCCAGATCAACATCTTCAAAGCCTTAGGCAAAGAGCCGCCGGTTTACGCCCATTTGCCCACTGTGCTGAACGAGCAGGGCGAAAAAATGAGTAAACGCGCCGGTGCCAAGCCTGTGACTCAATTTGCAGAAGATGGTTACTTGCCAGATGCCGTCGTTAACTACCTTGCGCGTTTGGGTTGGAGCCACGGTGACGATGAAATTTTTAGCCGTGAGCAATTTGTGTCTTGGTTCAACTTAGACCATTTGGGTAAAAGCGCTGCGCAGTTTGACGAAGCCAAGTTGCGCTGGGTAAACGGCCAACATATCAAAGCCATGGCAGACGAGCAACTGGCGCCTTTGGTCGCTGCGCAATTGGCGAAACGTGGGATTGCTGCAGATACACGCTTGCCTGCGATTTGCGCTTTGTTCAAAGACCGCTGCGACACAACAGTGGTGTTGGCAGACTGGGCTGCTGCCTTTTATGCCGATGTGCAAATCAAATCCGAAGATTTAACGCAGCACGTGACCGACGCCATACAGCCTGCTTTGCAAACTTTGACGGAAAAGCTAAATACTTGCGAATGGGACAAAATTGCCATTGCTGCCGCGATCAAAGAAGTTTTGACCGCGCACAGTCTCAAAATGCCGCAATTGGCCATGCCTGTGCGCGTTTTGCTGATGGGTACGCCACAAACACCATCGTTAGATGCCATCATTGCATTATTTTCTAAGCAGGAAGTTTTGAAGCGCTTGAAATTTTAAAGTGATTGCAAAAAGTGTGATTTTCGGGCTATAATTCAAGGCTCGGATGCAATGCAGTTATTTAATTAACAGCATGACACTGGCAAGGTTATGGGGGTATAGCTCAGTTGGTAGAGCGCTTGCATGGCATGCAAGAGGTCAGCAGTTCGATTCTGCTTACCTCCACCAGAGGATTGAAGTTGACTACGAGAGAGTAAAGAGTTAGTAAAATTTAAGTAGTAGGTTGGACAGAACCTACGCCGGAAGTTCCAAGGTTTTGACCCCATCGTCTAGAGGCCTAGGACATCACCCTTTCACGGTGAGTACCGGGGTTCGAATCCCCGTGGGGTCGCCAAGTTTTGTTGTAACTTGGCTTGAGAGTTTGAAGCAAGCGTGTCATGCGCTGTTAAAATAATCAAGCGAAAGCAACAACCGCTGCGGAGTGGTAGTTCAGTTGGTTAGAATATCGGCCTGTCACGCCGAGGGTCGCGGGTTCGAGTCCCGTCTGCTCCGCCAAAAGTTTAAAAGCCTCGTCATTCTTTGAGTGACGAGGCTTTTTGCTTTG